>CAZUVP010000001.1:0-17461 GCA_964623855.1 uncultured Candidatus Saccharibacteria bacterium
GCTGCCGGGCTAGGACTCGAACCTAGATAGACAGATCCAAAATCTGTTGTCCTACCATTAGACGACCCGGCAATGTTTAACTAGTTTCGCAGGATTCTATTGTCGCCAGTTCTAAGGGAAGCTGCTGTATGGAGGAATACTTCATTTTGGTTTCAGCTTCCAGAAATAGATTGATAATGTGACGGATTTCTTCCTCTTTCAAATTATCTGTCTGCTCTTTTAGTTTCAAAAGCTCTTCTTTGGTTAAGCCTGTAATCATAGGACTTCCAACTTCCGACCCCGCGATCTTCAAAATCAGCCCCTGCCTCAGGTAATTGATCAAGGCCCGGGCAAATTCCTGCAAGTCAGACCCTTTTTCTAATATTTCATTCAGATAGCTTATGGCTTTGGCAGATTCTTTTTTATAAAGGAAATCGCAGAACTGGCTGACTAAAGCCACCTCAACCAATCCCAGCAAATCTTTCACGTCTTCTGCCTTTATTGCCGAAGTTTTAACTGAGGCGACTCCATCAAAAGTTAGAACCTGCCCCAGTAAGCTTTCTGCGTCCCTAAGGGCTCCCCCAGAGTTCAAAGCGATTAATTCCAGAGCTGGCTTCTCAACCTTTACTTTTTCTTTCTCTGAAATTATCTCCAGCCGTTTTATTATTTCTGGTATCGTCAGCTTCCTGAAGTCAAATCTCTGACAGCGGGAGATAATAGTCGGTATCATCTTATGAATTTCAGTAGTGGCTAAAATAAAAATAGCGTGGCTCGGAGGCTCCTCTAACGTTTTTAAAAGTGCATTGGCTGCTTCCTTTGTCAGCTGGTGGCTTTCGTCAATAATGAATACTTTGTATTTTGATTTAGTGGGAGCGAACTTTATCCCCTCAATCAGTTCTTTCATTTCGTCTATGCCACGGTGTGAAGCTGCATCTATCTCAATCAGGTCAATAGCTCTGTTTTCTTTTATTTCAATACAGGAATCACATTTACAGCAGGGTTCTGACTCCCCTTCCCCGCCTGCGCGGGCAGGTTTTCTGTTCTGGCAATTCAGGGCTTTTGCCATTAATCTGGCAATCGTGGTCTTTCCTGATCCTCTAGGCCCGCAAAACAAATAAGAATGGGAAATAATACCAGAAGCAATCGCGTTTGTCAGGGTTTTGACCACGTGCTCCTGTCCTACAATTTCGGAAAACCTTTGCGGTCTGTATTTTCGATATAATACTAAACTCATGTTTTAAAGACAATAAATTTGTAGCCGATAAAATTCCAGGCAGTAACACCAAAAGCTGCAGCTATCCCTCCAATATTGGCCCAGAGAGTTCCGCTCAAGCCGAACTGAGGACCAATCATATTCACTACCAAAGAAGCCATCCCGACGTTTAATCCCAAGCCAATCAAGGTAACAATGAAGAATTGGCCGAATTCCTTTCCTATTCCTTTCTTTTCCATCTTCTCAAAAGCCCAGAACTTATCTCCGAAGTATTTAGCGCAGGTAGCCACAATAAAAGAAATTCCCTTGAACACCGAGTACCAGAGACCGAAAGTAACTCCGGAAGCCAACATCAAGAAATTCAATACTCCCAGGTCGGTTATTGTGGCCAAAACCCCGATTAGTAAATACTTTGCCAGTTGGAAAATCCAAACAAACCTTTTGCCCAACCACCAACTAATCCAAATCCCCATTACAGCCAGAATCGGAAAAGATACAGCTAGTATCCACTGAAAATAAGGTATACCCGAAGCTACATCCTTTAATAGATAATAAAAAAACCAAGCTGTAATTTCTCCGGTGACTAAAGCTAAAACAATATCTATTCGTTTCATTAAGCTATTTTACCATAAAATAACGGCAGATAAAAGAGGAAGACAGCCGTGTTGAGTGGCTGTCTATGCAATCAGATTTGAACTGATGCTTCAGGTTGGTTGTCAAAGGGCTGGTGGGTTAGTCGACCGGGCGGCTGCTTCGCTGCCGGGCCTGGCGGACTTCCCAGATGCCCGGCGGAAGAGCCTGGTCGTCGTGCGGCCGTTCATTGTCCCCCAGGACATCGTGGGTGACGGTCTTCTCCTCGAAAGCCTTGATTATCGCCACCGGTATCATGGTTTCTTCATCCGTGTCCGTGGCCGGTCTTTCAGCTACTGTAGCTTCGCCGCTTTGCTGATAGACTTCCACTCCTTCCACCTTGTGAAGATGGCCGCCTCGTTCACCGCGGACCTCCAGGGTGGTCTGGTCGGTCTTTTCGTAGCCTTCGGGCACTTCATTAATCCTGAAAAAAGCTACATCTCCTTGTCGAACTGACTGATCCTTTTCTATTGTCACACCTCCTTGTCAAACCCTTTCCATCTCTTCGGGTCCTGCTGGTACATCCAAGCAATGGCTTGATGGACTGTTTTTGTCTTAGCTAGTGGAGCCACTTCTATGGCACAGCCTTCGCCTTTGTTACTCACATCGGGCAGCAACACCGCCATTATTTCAACGCGGCTCCCATAATAGCTGCTGGCGTAGATCAATGCGCCTTTTTCGCTTTGGTCCAGCAGCCGCCAATGGTCTGTGTTGGAAAAGAGGAACACCCCGTCTCTTTCTTCAAGAGGGGGAGAAGTTCGAGAAACATTGCTCAGCCAGAGAGGCAAAAAGCGATTAAGCGCTTTTTTAACCTCTTTGGGGATTTCGCAGTGCTTGTGGTTGGCCTCCAGGAATTCCTTTCTCAGGTCTTCCGGCAGATTGGGCACAAAGAAGAGTTTCGATGTCCATTCCGCCATAGTCCGTTTGGCCGGCCACATCATTGTTTTCTGCCTTTTGACGTCCCCAAATATCTTATCAATCCCGTGTCTGAGCATTTCTTCTGGCAAGTCCGGAGTCTCCTCCAAAACGGCGAATACTCTGGTTTTCCAGTGTGTATGGCGTCTGCCGTCTCTCTGGTGATAATCTACAAACAAGGTTTCCTCTATCACGCGCTTCTTAAGTTCTTTTACTGTCATTTCCTCCGGCAAAGAATAAAGGAGCCGTAAGACAGCGCGCAGCCCTCCACTTGAGCCAATGCATTCTAATACTGCTTCCACTTTTTACACCTCCTTGTCAAACCCTTTTTATTTTTATTATTCAAGAGCATTACCCTCCTGCTTTAGTATTTCAGCTTAACAAAATGATAGAAAATAATCAACAGGGATGGTATAATGTTATAATGCTAAAAGTTTACAATACTCTATCAAGAAAAAAGGAAACGTTTAAACCGAGAAAAAACAAAAAGGTTAATCTTTTTGTCTGCGGGCCGACGGTTTACGACTACTCCCACATAGGTCATGCCAGGACCTATATTATTTTTGATGTGATTGTAAAATATCTCAGACAAAAAGGGTTCAATGTCTTTTATCTTCAGAACATAACCGACATAGACGACAAAATCATAAAGAGAGCTAAAGAAAGAAAGACAACTCCTTTGAAACTGGCCAGACAATTCGAGAGAGAATACCTGAGAGACACGAAAGCCTTAAAGATAGACAGTGTGACAAAATACGCCAGAGCCACAGACTACATAAAGGAAATAATAAGCCAGGTTAAAAGATTGCTTGAAAAGGGATATGCTTACAAAATAAAAGACGGTATTTACTATGACATCAAAAAATTCAAAGACTACGGTAAGCTGTCACGCAGAACAGTAGCGCAGGCAGAAGACGGAGTTTCTCGCATAGACGAAAGTAAAGAAAAAAAGAACAAAGGAGATTTCTGCCTCTGGAAGCTTGCCCCGCACCGAACTCGTTCTGGTGCGGGGTTCTCTGGTCCTTCTTGGAAAAGCCCTTGGGGAGATGGCAGACCTGGCTGGCACATAGAAGACACAGCTATTACGGAAAAGCACTTCGGTCCCCAGTACGACGCACACGGCGGGGCAAAAGACCTGATATTCCCCCACCACGAGGCAGAAATAGCCCAGATGGAAGCGATTTCGGGCAAAAAACCTCTGGTGAATTACTGGATACATTCGGGGTTTTTGACCGTCAGGGGAAGGAAAATGGCCAAGTCCTTTGGTAACTTCATTACTATTCGGGATTTTTTGAAAGAAAACCCGCCTCGTCTTTTAAGGTTGCTTATTTTGAAAAGTCATTACCGCTCTCCTATTGACTACAACGAAAAACTGGTTGCCCAGACCAAAAAAGAACTGGAAAAGATAGACGAATTCACCTCCAAACTTAAAATGACAGAGGCTAGTCCTCAACAAGCGATGATCAAAGAGATAAATCTCTTTTCTAGCTCAGTTTACACTTCGTTGGAAGATGATTTTAATACGCCGAAAGCCATTGCTGTAATCTTTGATTTAGTCAGCAAGGGCAATTCTTTAATCGCTAAAAATAAATTAACTAAATCTGAAGCGAAAAAAATCCTGGAGTTTTTAAAGAAAGTTGATAAGGTTTTCAATTTCATCTTTTGGGAAAAACCAAAAGAAAAAATCCCGCAGAGTGTCAGGGAATTGGTCAAAAAGAGAGAGGAAATGAGAAAGAAAGGAAAATGGCAGGAGTCCGACAAACTGAGGGAAAAGATAAAGAAAATGGGCTATTGGGTAGAAGATACCAAAGAAAGACCAAAAGTTAAAAAGATTTGATAGGAATAAAAGACGAGATTGGGCACCTTTTAGAAAAGGTGCCCAATTATTCTGCTTGACGCAGAGTTTCTTTGATAAACTCCAGGGATTTTGCCCCTATCTCTCGAAGACTACGCAACCCTTCTCTATCTTCTTGTTCCTGACTTAGCAGCTCCTCAAGCTGAGAGAGACGAGTTATCCCATTGCGCGAAAGAGCGTTGCGGACTCGCGAAAGTATGATCTTGTTGCCCCTCTCCCTGTAAATTACTCCAGCTTTCTCCAGAGCCGTTTTTAAAGCGGCTTCGTTAGCTTCTCGGGCCAGCCTTTCTGGTTCTTCCGCTTTTCTCAACTTTTCTTTCAAGTCAATTATTCTTTTCTTTTCCAGAAAACGATCTTCCGGGATCGGAATAAGAAATTCTCTCAGGAGGTGTGAGTTTTCCGGCTTACGTAGCTTACGCATTATCCTTTTCAAGATTTGACCAAACCGTGTTCGTTTCACCGCCGATTCTACGGCGACCTCCTTAGGAGTTTTACCCTCCAAGAGAAGCTTCATTATCTTTACTTCTCTTTCGTTCAGGCAAACCAGAGTTTCTTGAATTGCTTCTGCCAAGGAGATTGCTACCACTTGATAAGTAATGTCTCCCTTGGATATCGTTTCGCCTCCTTCCCCTGTTTCTTCACTTTCCCGAAAAATAAAAGGATACCAGGAAATATCCCCCCTCTTATTGAAAATCCCAGCCATCAATTCTTTTTCATCCATCTGCTTTCCTCCTCCCTTCTTTTGATTTCAGCCGTCAAGCCAATTTAAGGTGTCTTTAGTATAAACTCTTTTTATTATTTTGTCAAGATATTATACTGGCCAATTTTTTGACTTATTTTCCCTACAAAAATCGTAAAATTCTAGAACCTGGTCTGCGATTTTGGGCCAGGAATATTTTTTTGATTCTTTAATCCCCCATCTTCCCATTTCATTTCTTAATTTCTTATTCTCTATCAAAATCTCTAATTTTTTAGCTAGAGTTTTATAATCCTTAGGCCTAACTAAAAATCTTTTTCCTTTGCCTTTTTCCAATACTTTCTGGTAACCCTTATTTGCAAAAGCAACTACCGGTTTTCCTGTAGCCATAGCTTCTATTAAAACAATACCAAAGCTTTCTCCGTAAATAGCCGGGCTGCAATAAATATCACAGCTGGCATAAAAAGCTGGAGCGTCTTTTTGTTCGGTACCTCCCACAAAGACAACTTCTTTTAATTTGTTTCTCCCTGTCCAGGTCTTACACATTTCTTTCAATGGCCCTTCTCCAACAACAATTAGTCTTGTGTTAGAGAACTTCTTATTTAAAATCTTGTAAGCTTTTAACAAATAAATTAGGCCTTTCCTTTCTTCTATCCTGCCCAAGAATAAAATATTGATTTTACCATCAAGATATTTTCTGATTGCAGGAACTTTAGTGTTAAACTCTTTTAGATCTATGCCATTTGGAATTACAGTTGTTGGGCCTTTATAGTTTTTGAATATTTCCAGGTTGAAAGGAGCTACGCCGATTAAACCATCCATTTTCCACTGAACAATCTTTCTAAAAACATAAAGGAGAAAAGAAAAGGTTTTAAAAAACTTAACGCCATCCAAACTTGCGTGAAAAGTCATAACGTTTAGAGTTTCAGATCTTTCTAAGATTTGAAGACCAGAAGGAAAGCCAAAATTATGGAAATGAAGAACATCAAACTTCTCTTTTTTTAAAACTCTGTCAATAGCCAGAGGATTAAAATTTACATCCAAATCCGCCTGGGTTCCAGCAACCTTAAGAGGCAGAGAGGTTCCAAGCAAAATAACATCTTTACCATAATTTTCTGTTTTTAATCTTCTGGGAACAATAATTTTTGACTCTATCCCCCGTTTTTTGAACTCCTGATGCAAACCTAAAACGTGTCGTTTAACACCGCCAGGCTGGGAAAAAGTATGAAAAGTTATAAGACCTATCTTCATAATTTTACACAATTTTTCAACATTGTTGAGGTTGCCAAGATAATAATCCTTTGATATATTGTAATTGATGCTAAATAAAACAACAAGCAGAATTGACCCAATTTCTAATTTAGAAAGAACACCTCCTCAAGACTTAGGAAACGAAAGGTCCATTTTGGGTTGTTTAATGATAGATAAAGAAGCTATTGTTAAGGTTGTTGATTTTTTAGAACCTCAAGATTTTTGGCGAAAATCTCACAAAGATATCTATAGTTCGTGTTTGGAGTTATTTGAAAAAGGAGAGTCAATTGACATCCTTACTGTCTCAAGTCATTTAAAAAACAAGGAATTACTGGATGAAATTGGCGGAATTAGTTACTTAACAGAACTTATAAATTTAGTGCCTACGGCCAACCATATTTCCAGTTATGCTAAAATCATTCGCCAGAAAAGAATTTTAAGAGACTTAATTTCTGCAGCCTACGATATTCAGGAGGCAGCTTTAGATGGTACTGGGGATCCAGAAGATTTATTAGATCAAGCCGAACGCAGAATTTTTAGTATTGTACAAAAAGGAGTAGCTAAAATTTTTTTACTAGTAAAAGATGGTCTAAAAGAAGCCTTTGAGAGAATCGATAAATTATCTAAATACAAGGAAGGGTTACGTGGAATTGCTACTGGTTTTACTGATTTAGACAATAAATTATCTGGATTGCAAAAATCAGATTTGGTTGTCTTAGCAGCAAGGCCATCATTAGGCAAGAGTGCGCTAGCTTTAAACATCGCCAGTAATATCACCGTCAATAAAAAAAACTGCGTAGCTATATTTAGCTTAGAAATGTCAAAAGACCAAATTATTGATCGTTTAATTGCAGAACAAGCAGGCGTTGATTTGTGGAAAATGAGAACTGGTAAAGGTCTTTCAGATGAAGATTTTGCGCATATTAGAGAAGCCTTGGATTCGCTATCTAGAGCCTCTATATATATAGACGACAGCGCAACAATAAATGTTTTAGGGATGAGAGCTATGGCTAGGAGATTACAGGCACAAAAGAAATTAGACCTTATTATAGTTGATTATTTACAATTAATAGAACCGAGGAACGTTCAAGCTCCCATAGTTCAACAAATGACCGAAATTTCTCGTTCGCTAAAATCTTTAGCTAAAGAGCTAAATGTTCCCGTCTTGGCTATTTCTCAATTATCTAGGTCCGTAGAACATCGTACTCCCCCGACGCCGAGATTGTCTGATTTAAGAGAGACCGGAGCTATAGAACAAGATGCCGATGTGGTTTTATTTATTTATAGAGAAGATAAATATAATAAAGAAATTGTTGAAAAAAATATTGCAGAGATAATAATTGCTAAACATCGTAATGGACCAGTTGGTAGTATAAATTTATATTTTGATGATGCCAGGGTTGCTTTCCGAAACTTAGAAAAAGGATTTGAAGAAAAACAAAGTGAGTAAATGGCTTATCCAAAATCTATCCAAAAACTGATTGATTTATTTTCTGAATTCCCCACTGTCGGGCCAAGAACTGCTGCCCGATTTGTTTTTTATTTGCTGAAACTGCCGAAAGAAGAGATAGAAGAACTGGTAAATAGCATCTCTAAATTAAGGGAGAATATAAAATCCTGCAAACTATGTTTTCTGCCTTTTGAGGGAGAATTTTGCCCTATCTGTAGCGACAAGACCCGCGATAAAAGCCTGCTCTGTCTGGTGGAAAAAGAATCAGACCTGGAAGCCGTTGAAAAAACAAAAAAATACAAAGGTTTGTATTTTATTCTCGGAGGAACACTTTCTAAATTAAAAAAGGAAGATACGAAAAAAATAAGGGCAGATGAGCTTTTGGAAAGAGCCAGAGATTCGGAAGTTAAGGAAATTATTATTGCTATAAACCCGACTACAGAGGGTGAAGCTACGGCTTTGTATTTAGAAAGATTACTGAAACCTTTGAATAAAAAAATCACCCGTTTGGGGCGAGGATTGCCAATGGGAGGAGAATTGGAATATACTGACGAAGAAACCTTAGGAAGCGCCTTAGATGGCCGCAAATAACTATCCTATTTTGGTTATTTCTACTTCTGTGAAGGGCTGACGATGGCCCTTTTTTGTTCTGTAGCGTTTCTTAGCTTTGTACTTAAAAGAAACAACCTTCTTGCTCTTTCCCTGTTTTATAACCTTTCCAGTTACTTTTGCCTCTTTAATCAGCGGGTTTCCGACTTCGATTTTCTTGTTTTTTTCCACCAATAAAACCTTGTCGAAGTTTACTTCGCTCCCTTCTTCGCCTTTCAGTTTTTCCACCTTTATTCTTTTACCGGGCGAAACTAAATATTGCTTCCCTCCGGTTTTGATTACAGCTAACATACTATTTTAGTTTTTTGGGTTCTTCTTTGGTTTCTAATAGTTTTTCGACTTTGTCCGAAAATAAGCTTAAGCGTTTTTCTGAGCTGTCGTAAGCAGACATAGCATTCCCCAAATGGCTACCTAATTTTCTAAAGTCAGTCATTAGTTTTGTTGCGTCCTGGTTTATCTTGCTTAATCTTTTTAAGATTTCCTGAGTTCTACGAGAAATCTGAGTGTCTTTGAACCAGTGCTCAATGGTTCTTAAGGCCAAATAGATTGTATTGGGTGAAGTTAGAATTATTTTTTTTGACCAGGCGTAACTCGTTAAATCAAAATCTTTACCGATATTATTAACCACTTCATAATAAATGGCTTCTGCGGGAATATACATTAAAGCAAAATCTGTTGTTCCCTCGGAAGGAAGAATGTATTTCAGAGTAATTTCGTTTATCCTGTTTTTAACATCTTCAATAAATTTTTTCTGGAAAGCTAATCTTTCAGAATCGGAACCTGCTTCTACCATTTTGGTAAAGTTCTCGGAAGGAAACTTGGAGTCAATTGGCAAAACTTTGCCATTGGGAAGCTTTAAAATAGAATCTACTTGTTCGCCGGAAGAAAACAAATACTGGCGTTTATAAAGCTCTTCTGGAAAATGTTGGGATAAAATGTGATCCAAAGACGCTTCTCCCCACTGCCCTCTTAATTTTGGGGACTTAAATATTTCCTGAAAAGAAGAAACGTCTTTGACCGATTCCTGAACCTGCTTTAATTCTTCTCTGATTTGGGTAGCTTCTTTTGTAAAAGAGGATATCTGGTCTGTCATGGCTTTAGAAACTCCATTCTGACTGTCCCTGATTTCTTTTAACTGACCGATCATTAAGTCTGTTATCCGTCTCTCCAGATCCTTTATGGAGTCTGACTGTTTTTCATCAACCTTTGATTTCCTTAACCAGAAAAAAACCAAGCCTCCTCCAATTAAAACCAGAAAAAAAATAAGGATAAAATAGAACTGCAACATAAAATTACCTTAGCACTAATGGGCGATAATTTCAACTAAAACAAAGGCGATATATAAACTTAATAAGCAGAGGGCTTCTTTGGCAGTAATTTTTCTTTCTGTTCTGACAAAGAAAAGGAAAAACATAGCTGAAATTATGAGAAAAAACCTGGCTATGGCAAAAGGAGAGAAATAAACAATTTCAATCGGGCAGATTAGGGCCACAATTCCTAAAACCAAGGTAGTTGCTACGATAACAGACCCCATTAAATCTCCCAAAATCATCCAGTTTCTGGCTTTTCTGGCAGCAATTATGGCAAAGTAGGTTTCCGGTATGGCATTGCCTAGTCCCACCACCAGGATACCAACTAAAGCTAAAGGTAAATTTAACTGCTGGGAAAAGAAAGAGGCCGATCTGACTATTCCCTCAGCTGCTACTAACAAAAGAACCAACCCCAATAACAAACGACCTAAATCTTTAAAAAAGATCTTAAACTTTTTTATTGGAGGAACTTTGTTGTTATTATAAACCTTGGTGAACCTTTCTTTTTTGGAAAAAAGCCAAGTAATATAAATAAAGAAAGTTAAAATTAAAACCATACCGTCTCCTCTTCCCAAGGTTCCGTCTAAAATCAAAAGCAAAGGGAAAACGGCTATGAACATTGTAAAAAGTGCTGAGGTCTGAACCATTTTGCTTTCGGCCGGCAGACCGCGGGCGAACAAAGCGGCCAAAGCCACTGCAATAGTTAAATCAATCATGTTCCCGCCGACAATATCACCGAAAGACAACTCGGGAATGCCATGAAGGGCCGAAGTGATACCGACAAAAAGATTAGGCAGGGAGGCGGCTATTGCAATCACGATGAAGGCTAAAACAAATTCCCGCCATTCCAGATATTTGGCTATTGTGTTCAAAGAATTAATCAATATTTTTCCTGCCCAGAAAAGCAAAACGCAAGAAGCAATAAAGATAAAAATATATAACATAATATAATATACTAAGTTTTAAATTCTCATCGCCTTAGGTTAATTTCTTGACAATAAAAAACCATTTAGTTGCTTCAATTAAAATCAACTCAACCAACCCCAGACTCAAAACAATAAGCCAATCGGCAAAATTAAGCGGAACTGTCTTTAATAAAGCCTGAAGGGGTGGCAGATAAACCGCCGATACCAGCATCAGAAAACCAATCAGAACGGTAATAGTCAAGAACTTGTTTGAAAAAGGATTAATATGCCACAAATTACGGCGCAAGCTCTTACAGGAAAATACATAGAAAATAGAATCAATGGTCAAACAGGCAAAAATCATTGTCCTTACATAAGTAATATCATGACTTTGGTTAAGAAGCCAGAAAAACAGACCCAAGAGCAAGGCATCAGTAATTAAGCCGATAATAAAGATAATAGCCTTCATCTCTCGATTTAAAAGAGGAACGTTCTTCTCCTGAGGTTTTTTTTCCATTAAATCCTTTTCTTTCGGCTCAAAAGCCAAAGCAATATCAGGCAGACCGTCTTCAACCAAATTAACCCATAGGATTTGAGCCGGGAGAATAGGCAAGGGAAACCCGGCCAATAGGGCGCCACCGATTAAAACTACCTCAGAAAAACTGTCAGAAAGCAAATAGGTAATAACTTTTCGAATATTATCTAAAATGGCCCTACCCTCCTCAATAGCTGCTACAATAATACTGAAGCTGTCGTTTAAAAGAATTAAATCAGAAGTTTCCTTGGCAACCTCTGTGCCCGAGCCCAAAGCTACTCCGATATCTGCTTTTTTAAGAGCCGGGGCGTCGTTTATACCGTCGCCTGTCATAGCCACCACCTTTCCTTTCTCCTGCCAACCTTCAATAATTCTTATTTTGTGTCTGGGTTCCACCCTGGCAAATACTTTTATTTTATCCAGCTGTTTTATTAGTTCTTTATCAGAAAGTATATCTAAATCCTTGCCTTCTAAAATGTTCTCTTCCTTAATTTTAAATCCCAATTCATTGGCTATAGCCCGAGCAGTCAGTTTATGGTCGCCAGTCACAATAATCGGTCTCATCCCGGCTCTTATGCAAACTTTCATTGCAGCTTTTACGTCCTTCCTTAAAGGATCGCTCAGAGTTATTAATCCTGTAAAATTCAAGTCTTTTATTTCTTCTTCCAGATCCTTTGGGTATTTTCTGATTTCTTTATAAGCTACCCCGACAACTCTATAACCTTTTTTGGTAAAATCCTGCAGTTTTTGATTAACTGTTTTTAATTTTCTGGAGTCAATTCTAGATAAAGAAAGCAGTTTTTCTGGAGCTCCTACCAAATAAATCCGAAAAGTATTTTTGGAAATTTTATGCAGAGTGGCGCCAAATTTTCTGGTCGGGTCAAAAGGTATTTCGTCAATCTTTTCTTCTTTCTCCTCAATCTGCTCTCTTGTAAATCCTGCCTTATATCCTGCGACCAACAAGGCTCTTTCTGTAGGCCTTCCCCGAACTATCCATTTGTCAGACGGATCTCTTGGGTTTTCGATAAATGCTTCATTGGCCAAGATAGATATTTTCAACAATAGGTCTTCTGCTCCTTTTTTCTTAGAAAAAGGAATGATACCAGCCACCTGCATTTTTCCCTCTGTCAAAGTGCAGGTTTTGTCAGTAGCTATGATTGAAGTGCTTCCCAGAGTTTCAGCTGCCAAGAGTTTTCTTACCAATCCCTTTCTTTTCAAAATTCTTTGCATACCCAGGGCCAAAATAACAGTCATTGCCACAGGCAGACCTTCCGGGATGGCAGCTACCGCCACCGCCACTGAGGTAACGAACATTTCTAAAAAAGTATTACCGGTCAATACTCCTTCTATGAAAATAAGAACAGCGATAAGGGCAACAGCGACTCCGATAATTTTGCTGAAATTAGCCAGCCTTTTCTGAAGAGGTGTTTTTTCTTCCTTGGCTTCTTTGATCATCTCTGCCACCTTGCCAATTTCTGTAAGGTTTCCTGTTTCTATAACTACACCTTTTCCTACGCCAGCCTCCACCACCGTCCCCATATAAACCATATTATCTCTATCAGCCAAGGATTTCTCTTTTGACAGAACATCTGCTTTTTTGGCAGCTGGCAACCATTCTCCGGTTAAAGCCATTTCATTTATTTTTAGGTTATGGTTTTCAATTATTCTTCCATCAGCGGGTACCTTATCTCCTGGATTTAAAATAAAAATATCCCCGGGAACCAATTCCGAGGAATCAACAATTTTAATATTTTCTTCTCTGATAATAGTAGCTGCATGTTTCACTACTTTCCTCATTTCTTCAAGGGCTTTTGAGGCCTTATTCTCCTGGAAGAAGCCTACAATGGTATTTAGAATAACAGCTCCGAAAATAACAATGCTGTCAGTGTATTCTTTCAAAACCAAGGTCATAATGCCGGCAATCACCAGAATATAAATCAAAGGACTCTGGAATTGTTCCAGAAATATTCTTAATTGAGAGATGGGTTTTTCCTCAAGAAGTTTGTTCTCACCAAATTCCAATCGGCGGTTTTTAACTTCTTCCTCGGTCAGCCCTTTTTTAATATCTGTCCTTAAAATCTTTACAGCTTCTTGAGAAGACAAATTGTGCCAGAAAACTTGTGCCATCGAACTTTATTTAAATTAAAGTGAAGATTAAGAAGAGAACGCAGTTCTCTTCGCCATTAATACATTGTAAACAAAAAAAGGCCTAATTAAAAGCCTCTGGCGGCCCCAAGGAGAGTCGAACTCCTGTTACATGGATGAGAACCATGCGTCCTAAACCACTAGACGATGGGGCCAGTGATATTACTTTAACATAAAATTTAGTTTTTACAAAAGGAAAAACCGCCCTAGTATTGGAATTATTTCGGGCGGTTTCCGAGGAAACATAAGGATACTCTAAGTATCAGATAGCGGCCGGCCCGTGCACCTTCCCTTTTCCATCCACCTTGAATTTATTATCGGCTCCGCATTCGGGGCAATTAACAGATCTGACATAATCATCATTCTTGCCCACTTTCACTCTGAATTTATTCCCACATCTCCGACAGGTTATCTTTTTTTCTGTGCCATTAGAATTAACATTATTTCCGTTTCTCCTTGACACTTCTTTGGTTCCTCCCTCTAAAGAACGATTTGGTCCTCATGTTCGGTAATAAAAGAGCTGGTCTCGAGGACCAGCTGAATCTTCAATTAATTTTTAATTAAAAACTCAGCTGATTCTAAGAACAGCTTTTTTAATGGTAAATAGATAGCAATGATTAGATATTAAATTTTCCATGTCCTTTGGTCAATGACGTATCTTAGCTTATTTTGTTACAGGAGTCAAGGTTTGGGATATTTCTACCAAATTCAAACCCAATGCCACCCCGATAGCCACGGCTGTCAAAACTGAATATATCTCTTCTTGGCTAGATGGCTCCAGCCAAATAGGAATAATCTTGCCCTGATAGTTTATTTTAAAATTAGTACCCCCATTTTGCCTTAAATCGCTAACTTGAAGGTCGGCTCCTTCCTGAAAGCCAAAGGTTAAAACCTTTACATCAGACATTTCTTTCATCTTTCTTATATTGCCCCTATCTAAATTAAAAATTAAATATTCTTTTTTGTGAAAGTCCGTTCTTTCTACATCGTCAACAAATAAGACTTCGTTTTCTACTTTTAATGAAGAATCCAAAATTTCAGCAGCAATCTTTTTTATTGATTGCCGGTTTTCATCGGCAACGACAATTATTTTAGGTTTTTTCCAAAAAAAGATAATTTTTCTAATCAAATTCTTCATAAAGTTGTATTACTGGGCATAGTCAGGAATTATTTGATAGAAATCTATAATGTATTTGGCTAAGTCTTGGAAAATAGGCACTGCAGAATATTCGGCGGTTTTGGTTTTAGGATTGTCTAATTTTACGAGAATAAGAAACCTTGGATTGAAAGCAGGAGTAAAGCCCATAAAACTCTGCCAGGTTTTATCAGAATATCCTTTTTTATCAACATTTAAGGCAGAATAAGCTATTTGAGCTGTCCCGGTTTTACCGGCCACATAGTAACCCTCAATCTGGGCAGATTTAGCGTAGCCGTTTTCTACCACGCTCACAAGCATAGCAGCCAACTGATAGCTGGTTCTGGAAGAAATAACCTGTTCTGTTTCTCCACCAGGAAAATGATTCTCAACCAGGTAAGGAGTTACCATTTTACCGCCATTAGCAATAGCAGAATAAGCCCTAATCAACTGAATCGGAGTCATCTCAATTCCCTGGCCGTAAGCGGCTGTGGCAAAGTTTATCTCTCTGCCCTGCTTTTCCCCCTCGTGGAATTCCTTATTTTCTGGAACAATCTCTCGGATATCAATTCCGGTCGGTTCAAAAATTCCGAATTTTCCGATATACTCGGAAAAAAGTATCTGGCCAATCTGCTGCCAGGCGAATACGGCACCTGTGTTAACTGATTTTTCCAGGACTTCCGTCATGGTTATTTCCGGAGTCGTTTCGCCTCTATAAATTCTTTGCTCATAATTATAGATAGGCCAACCGTCAAATTCCATTATTCCAGGATCAAGATAGGTGGTTTGAGGAGTAACCTTTCCTTCTTCCAAAGCAGAGGCCATAGTAATGGGTTTGAATACAGAGCCAGGTTCAAAAATTTTCTGGGTGGCGGCATTTTGAAAAATATCCAAATCCTCTACTTTTGAATATTGATTAGGGTCAAAATTGGGATAATTTGCCAGGGCCAGAATTTTTCCCGTGTCTGGTTCTATTACTATTATCTGCCCCCCCTCAATATTTAGAGTTTCTTTGGCAGCTTTTAGCAGCTCCTCTGCTGTAAATTGAACCGCATAATCTATCGTCAGATAAAGATCTTCGCCTTTTTGCTTCTTTCCATTCAAAACATCGTCGTAAGATTCTTCCAAGCCGTATTGCCCCTCCTGGTCGGCATCCAAGAATCCAACTAGTTGGGCAGCCAGGGTCTCTTGAGGATAATACCTGCCTACTTCTTTTTTCAGATAAACTCCTGTCAAATCCAGTGATTTTACTTTTTCTATCTCTTCCTGGCTGATCTTCCTTTTTATCATTTCGTACAAACTGCTTTTGTTTAACTTCTCTAAAATAAAACTCTTCTCAAGCAAAAGAGCCTTGCCCAGCTCCTCGGCCGTCATCTCTTTTTCTTTGATCTCAACCGGACAAACGCTAACTAGTGGCCATTCCATATTAATTGCCAAAGGCTCTCCATTCTTAAAGAATATTTCCCCTCTTTCGTTCAAAATTTCTTCATCAATATCATATAATTCTCCACTTTGTCCCTGAGCTAAGGCCCGATAGAAATCCTCATTCAGAACCTGAATAAAAAAAAGTCGGCCCAAAAGCACCAACCCGAAAATAAATATTAATGCCAGGATTAAATTAATTCGCCATGCCATAACTCTCTAATACCCGAATGTATTCTGTTTTCTCCGATTTCTCAAAAGTTTGCAATTCAGCATACCCTCCCACATGCCTCAAGGAATTGGCCTGGGAAAAGTTTACTTCCAGAATCTTATTTTCCTGATTGATCTGGTTCAATCTGTTCTCGTAATCGTTGACCAAATAAAAGTCCCTGGTATAGGCGTTTATCTGAATTATGGAAACAACCAAAAGAGATAATATGACAAAGAGAGTGAAAATAGTTAATGTTTGGAGCCGAATTTGAGGTCTATCAATTGAAATTGGTGGGTTTAAAATTGAAGCGTAGTTCATAGACTTTTTTCTGCCGCTCTCAGTTTACTTGACCTTGAGCGAGGATTAGTTTTTATTTCTTTTTGGCTTGGAGTCATTGGTTTTTTAGTTATAATTTTTAAATTTGGATTTTCCCGGAAGAAATTCTTTACAATTCTGTCTTCTAAAGAGTGGAAGGAAATGACGGTCAAGATTCCTTCTTTCATTAAAATATCTACTGCCTGTGGCAAAACTTTTTTTAAGTTTCCCAGTTCGTTATTTACCGCTATCCTCAAAGCCTGAAAAGTTCTGATGGCAAAATGATGTTTTCCTTTTTGGTAGCTTCTGGGAACTGCCCGCTGGATAATTTTTACCAATTGCTGAGTGTTTTCTATTGGTGAGGATCTTCTGGTTTTGATAATTTCCTGAGAAATGCTTCTGGCAAATCTCTCTTCGCCGTATTCTCTTAGGATTTTTTCGATTTCCGGCTCTGACCAGAAATTCAGGATCTTAGCAGCTGTTAACGGATTCTGAGGATTGTATCTCATATCCAGAGGTTCCGTCCTCTGAAAAGTGAATCCCCTGCCCGATTCTTCTAAATGCCAGCTGGACATTCCCAGGTCTAATAATATTCCCGATACTTTTTTAAAATTCTCTTTTTTTGTAATTTCTTTTAAATCGGCGAAGCTTCCGCAAACAGGTATCAGCCTTCTTCTTTGTTCTATATTCGATATTCTAGATATTAGGTTCTTAATCATCTCCGGGTCAGCGTCTATCCCTAAAACTTTTCCCTTGGGGCCGTTCTTTCCAAGGATGGCTGTCGTATGGCCTCCATTACCCGCAGTACAATCGATAAAATTCTCATTTTCCTTTGGGTCAAGGTATTGAAGAACTTCTTTTTGGAGAACTGGAAGATGCACGAT
>CAZUVP010000002.1:0-8939 GCA_964623855.1 uncultured Candidatus Saccharibacteria bacterium
TGGTTCTGGCTTGGTCAGCCAGGGCCCGGGTAATGGCCTGCCTGATCCACCAGGTGGCATAAGTAGAAAATTTATATCCCCGCCTCCAGTCAAATTTCTCCACAGCCCTTCTCAAGCCAATATTTCCTTCCTGGATTAAGTCCAACAGAGTTAAATTAGGAGAACGACCGACATACCTTTTGGCGATTGAAACCACTAACCTCAGATTGGCCCGCATTAACTTATTCTTTGCTTCATCATCCCCTTTCTCAATTTTCTTTGACAGCTCTTTTTCTTCTGCTGCTGTCACAAAGGATACGGCTCCAATCTCTTTCAGATACATCTGGACAGGATCTATTTTAGCGCCAATGCTTTTTAATTTCTTTGCCGGCTTTTCCTCAATAGTTAAAAATTCTTTTATCTCTATAACCTCAATTCCTCTTGATTCCAGATCATCAAGTAGCTTTTCCAAACCCTTGAGGTCATTTTCTATATCGGGAAAAAGATAAAGAATCTCAGAATAAGTAACAAAACCACGGGTTTTTCCTTTCTCAACTAGCTCCTGGAGTTTGTCTGCTATAAAAACCTTTTTAGGCCTGCCAAGCTGTACTTTTTTCTTTTTCCCTCGCCCGCCGGAGCTTTTGCGAAGGCGGGTCTTCTTTTTAGTAGTTTTCTTCTTTTTACCCTTTTGGGGCTTTTTTACTTTTGGCATTTTTCTTTGATTAATTGGTTAAACTCTTTGGTTAATTCTTCAATCTTTTTAGAATCTTTTTCTCCTTCAGCTTTTTTAATATCTTTGGAAATCTGATCTAATTTGTTTTTGGTCTCCAGAGAATTAAGTTCTGACAAACAGCTTTCTGTTTCTGCGGTTATATCCTTTTCTTCAATCCCTTCTTCTATTTCTGCCTGCAAAGCAAGAGTATTAAACAAACCAGTCAATTCCGGAGCCAATTTTTTGGCCTCTAAATTAGGGTAGGCCTTCAAATTAAGTAAAATCTCTCTAATCTCCGAAGAAAAACAGGTAATCTGCTCTTTTTTAACCATTCCCAAATTACTGGGTGCCTTCAAAAGTAAAATAACCAATCTTTCTTCTATCAGCTGCTTTCTGGTTTTGGAGGGCAGGTTTTTCAGTTCTTCCGGTTCCAACCCCACCACTTCAGAAAGGTCATTGTCCAGCTTCACCTTCTTTAACTCCTCTTCTATGTTCTCTTCCTTTGCATTCAATCTTTTGGACAGCTCCCCTATCCAGTGGCCTTGTTCAATCCGGTTGGGAATTCTTTTAATAACAGGCAATAAAACTTTTGAAATTTCTTTTTTGCCTTCAGGAGTTTCTTTATCAAATTTGGAAAAAGTGCTTTCAAAATAAAACTCCAAAATCGATTTGGCTTCCTTCACTCTATTTTCCCACTCTTTCACATCTTTCAAAACAAGGTCGGCAGGATCCAGGCCCTCTGGCAGCACTGCCACTTTTAGATTAAACCCCTGAAGCTGAGCTAAATCAATTCCTCTTTTGGTGGCAGTGTCCCCTGCTATATCCATATCAAAGGCAGTTATTAGGTTTTCTGTGTAGCGTTTTAAAATCTTTAATTGAAAAGGAGTTAGAGCTGTCCCAGAGGTTGACACTATGTTCTCAAACCCGGCCTGCGAGGCCATAATAAGATCCGTATATCCTTCAACTAAAATACAGTAATTATTCCTTCTGATTTCCACCTTGGCTTTATCCAAGCCGTATAAAATCCGGCTTTTGTCATAAAGTATGGTTTGTGGAGTATTTACGTATTTGGCAATTTCCTTATTGTCTTTTTCTTTAAAAACTCTGCCTCCAAACCCTACAATCTGGGAATTTAAATCAAATATCGGGAAAATAATTCTGCCGCGGAACCTGTCGTAAAAAGAACCCTTTTCTGAAGTCAGCCCCAAGCCTGCTTTTTCCACCTCTTCTTTTTTATAATTCTGAGAGTTCAAAAAATCAGACAATCCCTGCCAGACATCGGGAGCATATCCAATCCTCCATTTCTTCAAACTCTCTCCCTTTATTCCTCTTTCCAATAGATATTGTTTTGCTTCTTTCCCCGACTTGCTTTCTTCCAGCTGTTTTTCAAAAAATCTGGTGGCTAATTCGCAGATTTCATAAAGCCGCTGTCTTTCTGTTATCAATTCAGGCGGCTGTCGCTTCAGCTCAACGCCTGCTTTTTGAGCTAAAATCCGGAGAGCGTCCCCGAACTCCACTCCTTCAATCTCTTTTACAAAACCAAAAATATCTCCACCCTTTCCACATCCGAAACAATGCCAGATTTGGCGATTGGGCGAAACAAAAAAAGAAGGTTTTTTCTCTGAATGAAAGGGACAAACAGCTCGGTAGTTTATACCGGCCTTTTGAAGTTTGATATAAGAACTTACAACTTCTGTAATATCAAGCCGCTCTTTAATTTCATCTATGGGTGAAATCATTGGCTATTCTTCTTTCTTGGCTACTACTTTTATTTGGCCGTTGGGAATTGAGTGAAAGAGACCGGCTTTATCTTTAATAATTGTTCTTCTCAAAGTAATCTCTTTAACCTCGCCTTCAATGCCGGAAATTTTTACTTTATCTCCCACATGATATTGTCCTTCCAGAAGAATAAAGAGGCCGGATATAAAATCTGATATGATGTCTCTTGCCGCCATTCCGACTGCCAAACCCAACAAGCCAAGCCCGGCCAGAATAGGAGCAATATTGACTCCGAATTCAGGCAGAATCATTAAGAGAGCCATAATCCAAACGATAAAATTGAACGTCCCTCCAAAAACACTGATTAGAGTTTCTGCCCGTTTTCTTTTTTCACCATTGACCCTGTTTTTAACCTGCCGTGTAATTACTTTCTCAATAAAGCTCCTTAAAAACCGATTAATCACAATGGCAGCAACTAAGATACAGATTATTTTAACCCCGCTGGACAAAAACCAGGGAATTAAACTTTGAAAAATATCTTGAATATTCATGGTTTTAAAAGTTATTGATTAATTTTAAGTTTTATTCTTGGCCCCAGTCGATAAGCTCCGTAAACCTTAAATAGAACCCGAAAGGGTCAACCATTCGAAAATCTCTCCAAGTATGTCCGTGGTCCTCCAGTGTTTTTAATTCACGCACGATATACTCTTTCAAATGGGTAGAGGCTGCGCTGTATATCTCATCTATGTTACTCGTTGTCATGGTCATCTCCGTGGCATACCCTCTTTTTGTCTCTCGGGGGAATTGCTTGAAAAACGACTGATTATATATTCTATCATCGCCCCCGTAAAAGTTTAACATGGTGTTTCCCAGTTTGTCTTTCCGGGTCATGGTCAGATAACCGAGCTCTTTTTCGTTGAGCTTGTCGTCCAAGCTAACTTCAAAGCCGAGCTTTGAGTAAAAATTCCTGACAATATCCAAATCTGGAACGTGCAGCTCAATTATTAAATTGTTCCTTACCGGATTCGTCATTATTTCTCCATTGAAATAACTTTAATCTGGCACAATTCACGAAACCCAATAGTGCCGTGTTCTCTACCCATTCCAGATTTCTTGTAACCTCCAAAAGGATTACGTGGGAACCAATGAAGCACATTATTAATCTCAACGGTCCCAGATTCAATCCGAGAAGCAACTCTTTTTGCTCTTTCTTTGTCTTTGGTAAAAATGATTGAACCTAGTCCGTAGGTCGTGTCGTTGGCAAGATTCACCGCTTCT
Organism: uncultured Candidatus Saccharibacteria bacterium; assembly: GCA_964623855.1. Classification (GTDB taxonomy): domain Bacteria; phylum Patescibacteriota; class Minisyncoccia; order Minisyncoccales; family RBG-13-42-11; genus CAZUVP01. The sequence continues at coordinate 3,689 of CAZUVP010000002.1, forward strand.
TCTTCAGTCTCAAAAGGGATAATTGACAGCACGGGTCCAAATACTTCTTCAGTCCAAACACGCATATCTCTGTTTATGTTTGTCAGTAAGGTAGGAGAATAATAAGCGCCGCTTAGGTTTTCCGGGGAACGTCCGCCAATAATAACTTTAGCTCCCCTATCAATGGCGTCTTTGACCTGACCTTCCAATAAAGTAAGCTGTCGCTTGGCCACTAGGCTTCCCATGTCTGTTTCTGGGCTTTCGGGATCTCCCACTTTTTTTGATTCAATTTCTTTTTTCAATTTCTCCACCACTTCCTCAAGGACAGAACGATGAACAATTAATCTTTTAAGAGCGTCGCAGGTTTGGCCGCAATTCTTAAACCTCTTGGTATATATTTTACCGATTATCTCTTGAACGTTTACGTCCTCAAACACAATACCGGGGTTGGAGCCTCCGAGCTCGACAATGGCTTTGATAAATTTCTCTCCTGCCAATTTATACAATTCTTGGCCTACTTTTGTACTCCCTGTGAACCAAATCAGGTTAATATTGTCTTTTACCAACTTCCACCCCACATCACCAGCACCATACACTTCAGAAAAAACTCCTTCGGGAAGTTGATGGGACGCCATGACTTTTTCAATCAATTTTCCCGTTAAAGGGCATTCCTCGGATATCTTAAAAACAACCGTGTTCCCCGCAAGAAGATTCGGGATAACGCCCCAAGCAAACATACCGAAAGGGTGATTCCACGGCGTAATAACTGCGGCAACGCCAAAGGGCTCGTAGACTATTTTATGTATCGATTCTTCGTCCTCATGTGTAATTTCGTCAGAAAGGGCTGATTCAGCGTTGTCTAAAAACCATTTAACTTTCTCAATATGTCCTTTCACCGCCAACTGGCTTTCTTTGAACACCCTTCCCATTTCCTTCGTAGATAGCAAAACGATCTCAGATTCTCTTGATTTAAATTCTTCGTAAATCGGCTTTAAAAGCTCAATCCTCTTTTTAATTCCCAACTCCTTCCAAACAAGTTTGGCTTTGTTGGCTGACTCTACTTTTTCTTTGATATCAGTGTCTGAAGAAATATCTACCTCGCCAAGTCTTTCATATCCTTTTGCCGGATTTGTAGAAACTAATTTTTCCATAATGTTAATTGCGGAGAGGGTGGGGCTCGATGAGATAAATCTCATCTCCCGCCTCGCCTGGCGGCTCGGCATTCGAACCCACGTAGCTAAGTGGTTTCTCAACACACCCTCGTCAAAAATTCAAAATCTAAACATAGATTTGAATTTTTGCGGAGAGGGTGGGATTCGAACCCACGAAGGTATTACCCTTACGCGCTTTCCAAGCGCGCGCAATCGGCCTCTATGCGACCTCTCCATGTTTTTCAGTATAACTAAAAACCCCCTCAGAATCAACCGAAGAGGCTCTTAATTTAATTGATCAAGGCGAGACCTCGGTTAGTATTCTTCTCCCATTGGCGGCATCATCCCGTCTTTGTTTTTCTTTTCTTCCGGTTTTTCAGCAACAACAACTTCTGTAGTCAAGAACATGGCAGCAGCAGAGGCTGCGTTTTGCAAGGCACTTCTTACTACTTTGGTTGGGTCAACAATGCCTGACTGTGTTAAATCCTGGTATTCCATGGTTTGGGCGTTAAAGCCAAACCCCTCTTTATTCTCTTTTACTTTCTGGCAAACTACAGCTCCGTCAATTCCGGCGTTTTGGGCAATTTGGCGGATAGGAGCCTCCAAAGACTTTCTTAAAATATTCAAGCCGGTTAATTCGTCTCCATCCAATTTCAATTCGTCCAAAGAATTAAGAGTTCTGATCAAAGCTACCCCGCCGCCAGGAACTACGCCTTCTTCTACAGCGGCTTTTGTGGCAGACAGGGCGTCTTCTGTTTTGTGCTGCCTGCCTTTTTGTTCAACTTCTGTGGCAGCGCCAACTTTTATTACCGCTACCCCGCCAGCTAACTTAGCCAATCTTTCCTGAAGTTTTTCTTTATCAAACTCTGATTCGGAAGCTTGCAATTCTTTTTTAATTTGTTTAACTCTGGCGTCTATTTCTTCTTTCTCTCCTTTACCTTCAATAATAGTAGTGTTTTCTTTGGTGGAAACCACTCTCCTGGCTTGCCCTAATTGCTTCAACTCAACGCTGTCTAATTTCAAACCAACTTCTTCAGAAATAACCTGGGCGCCAGTAACTACAGCGATATCTTGGAGCATTTCCTTTCTTCTGTCGCCAAACCCCGGAGCTTTTACGGCTAAGGCATTAAACACTCCTCGAAGTTTATTAACCAGTAAGGTGGCTAATGCCTCTCCGTCAACGTCGTCTGCTATGATAACCAGTTCTTTTTTACCCGATTGTGCCACTTTTTCTAAAATAGGCAAAATTTCCTGGATAGAAGATATCTTTTTGTCAGTTATTAAAATATAGGGATCTTCAAAAATAGCCTCCATTCTTTCGGTATCTGTAATCATATAGGGAGAAATATATCCCCTGTCAAACTGAAGCCCTTTGACAATTTCTTTCTGAATGCCGAAGGTCTTGGATTCTTCTACTGTAATAACCCCGTCTTTTCCGACTTCCTGCATTATTTCGGCGATCAGGTTGCCGATTTCCTGGTCTTCTGCAGAGATAGTGGCTACCTGAGCCATTTCTTCTTTAGTGGAAATCTGCTTTGATAACTTTTTCAATGAATCAACAACTTTCTCTACTCCTTTTTCAATCCCCTTTTTCAAAGCCAATGGATTAGCACCGGCCGCCACATTTTTAAGACCTTCGGAAATTATTGACTGGGCCAAAACAACGGCTGTAGTAGTTCCGTCTCCGGCCACATCGTTGGCTTTTTCAGCAACCTCTTTTACAATTTCAGCCCCAAGGTTTTCAATTTTATCCTCCAATTCAATCTCTTTAGCAATGGTTACCCCGTCATTTGTAATAGTAGGAGAACCAAAACCTTTGTCCAAAACAGCATTTCTCCCTTTTGGTCCCAGGGTTACCTTTACCGCATCGGCTAATTTATCCACGCCGATCTTCATTTTTTTTCTGGCATTTTCCTGAAAAGAAATTTGTTTAGTCATATTATTATTCCAAAATTGCGAGGATGTCTTCCTCTTTAGCGATTAAATATTCTTTATCTTCAACCTTGATTTCGTTTGGTCCGTATTTGGTAAATAAAACATTGTCCCCCGGCTTTACTTCCAAGGGAATAACTTTCCCTGTTTTGTCTTTTTTCCCGGGGCCCACAGCAACTACTTTGCCCTGCTCTGGTTGTTCTTTTTCTGCGGTGTCAGGAAGTAAAATCCCGGTTTTTGTTTTCTCTTCTTTTTTAATTGGCTCTATTAAAATATGGTCGGATAAAGGTTTTATTTTCATGTTTTTAATAATTTATTAATTGGCACTCTCGTCTTTCGACTGCTAATTTAAAAGTTTAGCTAAAGAGCATCCATTTGTCAATACCTCAAGTATTTTCCGGTATAACTATTTTTGTTTTTGATAATAGCTTTTGGCAGGCCTTCTGCCACAATTTGACCTCCTTTCTCCCCTCCTTCGGGTCCTAAATCTATTATCCAGTCAGCGTTTTTTATCACATCTAAGTTATGTTCAATAATTAAAACTGTATTTCCTTTTTCAATCAAGCCTTTCAAAACAAAAATTAATTTTTTGATGTCGTCAAAATGAAGACCGGTGGTCGGCTCGTCCAATATGTACAAACTCTTTCCTGTTGCCTTTTTTGATAATTCAGTAGCCAGCTTCACCCTCTGGGCCTCACCGCCAGAAAGCGAGGGGGCCGGCTGCCCCAACTGTACGTAACCCAAACCCACTTCGTTCAAAGTTTTAAGTTTGTCATAAAGTCCGGGTATATTTTTGAAAAACTCCAAGGCTTCTTCTACTGTCATCTCCAGAACCTGAGAAATATTTTTACCTTTGTATTCAACAATTAATGTTTCTTTATTAAACCTTTTCCCTTTGCATTCAGAACATTGAATATAGATATCGGGCAGAAAATACATTTCAATTTTCTTAACTCCCTGGCCTTCACAGGCCTCACACCTGCCGCCTTTAACGTTAAAACTGAAACGACCGGGGCTGTACCCCCTGATTCTGGCTTCCTTGGTTTTGCTGAAAAGGTCTCTTATATATGAAAAGGCACCGGTATAAGTACAGGGATTTGACCTGGGGGTTCTGCCTATGGGCGACTGGTCAACCAAAACTACTTTGTTCAAATTCTCCACACCTAATATCTCTTTGTGTTCGCCCGGCGTTTCTTTTGCTTTGTAAAATTTTTTCAGGAGAGCTTTGGCTAAAATATCGTTCATCAGAGAACTTTTCCCGGAACCCGAAACCCCGGTGATGCAAACGAAACTGCCAAGAGGGATTTTCACATCAATATTTTTTAAATTATGTTCCTTGGCCCCCTTTACAACCAAGTTCTTATCCGGTCGAGGCGAAGCCTTGACTGATTGAGGTGAAGCCTCGACCTTTTTGCGACCGGCCAAATAGTCGCCGGTTAAAGTGCGAGACTTAAGAAGTTCTTTGGGCGTTCCTTCAAAAATTATCTTCCCGCCGTGCTTTCCTGCTTTGGGCCCCACATCAATAATCCAGTCAGCTGCCTTAATTGTTTGAGGATCGTGCTCTACCACGATTACCGAGTTCCCAATATCCCGCAGTTTTTTCAAAGTTTCAATTAATCTGCCCTGGTCTTTGGAGTGCAAGCCGACCGACGGCTCGTCCAGGATATATAAAACTCCGGTTAGTTTTGACCCGATTTGAGTGGCTAATCTTATTCTTTGCTCCTCGCCTCCTGCCAGGGTATCTGCTTTCCTGCCCAAGGTCAGATATTCTAAACCCACATCAACCAAAAACTGCAATCTGTTTGCAACTTCTTTGACAATTGGCTGGGCAATCTTAAAGTTGTTGTTGGTTAATTTAAATTTATTAAAGAATTCCTGGGTTTTGCTTATGGGAAGCTCTACTATTTCATCTATCGATTTGCCAGCCACTTTCACCGCCAGAGCTTCCGGTCTCAACCTTTTTCCCTTACAGGCCTCGCACTGTTTCTCTATCATATATTGTTCAATTTCCTGGCGAGTATATTCAGAATCTGTTTCATGATATCTCCTTTCCAGATTAGGGATTACTCCCTCGTGGGTGCCTGCGCCGTAAAGAATCAAATTAATAATTTGTTTGGAAAGGTCTTTTACCGGTGTGTTTAAGGAAAATTTATGTTCTTCTGCTAATTCCTGAAGCCGCCCCCAGAAAT
>CAZUVP010000002.1:9039-13027 GCA_964623855.1 uncultured Candidatus Saccharibacteria bacterium
GTGTTTAAGGAAAATTTATGTTCTTCTGCTAATTCCTGAAGCCGCCCCCAGAAATATCCCTGCCTGCCAACTTTATGGGAAGCATAAGCCCAAGGGAAAATTGCGCCTTCTGCAATAGTTAAATTAGTGTTGGGAATGACCAATTTAGGGTCCACCTCCAGCTTCTCTCCCAACCCTTGGCAGCCAGGACAAGCGCCAAAAGGTGAATTAAAAGAAAAAAGGCGAGGTTCCAATTCAGGGAGAGAAACCCCGCAATCCTCACAAGCAAAATGTTCAGAGAAAAGAAGGTTTTTCTTTTTCTGGCTAACTATAACCATTCCTTTGCCAAGTTTCAGGGCTGTTTCTAAAGAATCTACCAGCCTGGACTTATCCAAGCCCTTTTCTAAAACTAACCTGTCTACTACCACTTCGATATTGTGTTTTCTTTTTCTGTCCAAGACCTTCCCCAAAACCTCTTCTGTCCTGTGGACGATACCGTCAATCCTCACCCTGACAAATCCCGCTCTTTGAACTTCTTCCAAAACCCCCTGGTGTTCTCCTTTTTTCCCTTGAATAATAGGTCCTAAAATGGTGATTTCTGAATTTTTGGGAAGTTCCAAAACTTGTTCAGTTATCTGGTCAATTGTCTGGCGGGAAACAACTTTTTTACATTTCGGACAATGAGGGACACCTGCCCTGGCAAATAAAAGACGGAGATAATCGTAGATCTCCGTAATCGTTCCCACCGTAGACCGGGGGTTATGAGCAGCTTTTCGTTGGTCAATGGAAATAGCGGGCGAAATCCCTTCTATTGAGTCTGCGTCGGGCTTCTCCATAACTCCCAAAAACTGGCGGGCGTAAGCAGAAAGAGATTCCACATATCTTCTCTGACCTTCAGCGTACAAAGTATCAAAAGCCAGAGACGACTTCCCAGAACCTGAAATCCCGGTAATGACAACCAGTTTGTTTTTAGGGATGTTCACATTGATATTTTTCAAATTGTGAACCCTGGCTCCGCGGATTTTGATAAGGTCTTCTGGCATAGTCGTCTATTATACTCCCCTTTTTCAGATTTTTCAAGATAGGGGTACAATAAAGGCAATGAGAAAGTTTCTTCCCTGGTTAATTTTTATTCTCTTTTCTCTTCTGGCTACAATGGTCCTGCTTACAGAAATTGATCGATTTCCCACAGCCTCCATGACAGAGGCGAAGCCTTCCTCATATGAACAAATCAGGATAATTCTGGTGGGAGACGTAATGTTAAACCGAGGAGTGGAACATATGATAGAAAAAGAAGGCAGCGGCAACTTTAAGTTTCCCTTCTGGAAAATCGCAGATTACTTAAATAAAGCTGATATCGTCTTTGGGAATCTGGAAAGCCCGATTTCGGACAAAGGAGAAAAAGTTGGCAGCATTTATTCTTTCCGGGCTGAGCCCGAAGCCATTGACGGTTTAACTTTTGCCGGGTTTGACGTAATGTCGGTCGCCAACAACCACGCTTTTGACTACGGCTGGGCGGCCCTGAAAGACACTTTGGAAAGATTAAAAGAAGCTGGAATTGATTATGTGGGGATTGATTCTCCTGTTGTGAAAGAAATTAAAGGTACGAAAATAGCTTTTTTGGCCTACACTAATTCAGGGCTTGCTTCCTGGGGAATCGGCTGGGCAGATTGGAACAACCTTGAAGAAATAAAAAAGCAAGTCCAAGAAACAAAAGAAAAGGCAGATATTCTAATTGTTTCTCTGCACGCCGGCGAGGAATATCAGGAAAAGCCTAACCAATTTCAGGTTGATTTATCTAAAATGGCCGTGGAAGCGGGAACGGATTTAGTGGTTGGCCATCACGCCCATGTAATCCAGCCCTGCGAGAAATATGGAGGCGGCTTTATCTGCTACGGCTTGGGTAATTTTGTTTTTGACCAGGGTTTTTCAGAAGAAACAATGCAAGGCCTACTTCTTGAAGTTTTAATTGAAAATGGCAAAATCAAAAAGGTTATCCAAAGAGAAACAAAAATAAACGAATACTTCCAGCCTTATTTAGAAAATGGAGAAATTTAAATTCATATCCATAAAAAAAATCCCCAATCTGCCAAAAACCACAGGAGTTTATTGTTTTCTTGCCCGCCGAAGCCTTGGCGAAGCAGGGAAAAAAGGCAGAGAGTTTCTATATATAGGAAAAGCAGTCAACATCAGAGAAAGAGTAAAACAACACAAAGATTTGCTTGGCTTAGCCAAAAAGATAGGATATATCAAAACCGATTCGGAGTTCGCTGAGCCTTCGGCTCATCTCACGTCTCACCCTGCTTCGCAGGGCTCGACAATTGAGGCCTTGCTTTTGGAAGCCAGATTAATCAAAAAATACCAGCCCAAATATAATATCATCTGGCGGGATGACAAGAACTATTTTTATGTTGTAATCACCGGGGAAGACCTTCCCCGAGTTTTAATAACCCACCAACCTGATCGAGATGAGGCCTTGTCCATTATAGGGCCCTTTGTTGAAGGAAGAAGCTTAAAAAGAGCTCTAACTTATTTAAGAAAAGTTTTTCCTTATTACACCACAAAAAAACATGGTCTCGGCAGCTGCCTCTGGTGCAGTTTAAATCTTTGTCCCGGTCCTTTTCCTGATAAAAAAGAATATCAGAAAAATATAAAAAATCTGACTACTGTCCTTAAAGGACAGAGTAAAACCGTATTGAAAAAGTTAAAAAGAGAAATGAAAGAGACCTCTATCTCCCAGAACTATGAAAAAGCTGCCAAACTGAGAGACCAGATTAATTCTTTGGAAAAAGTAATGTCTTACTCTAAAGTCATTGAGCCCTCCTGGATAATTGATGCCTGCCTGCGCAGGCAGGCGAAGACTCGAATAATAAAAGGGTGGAGGTTTGAGAGAATCGAGGCCTATGATGTTTCTAACATCCAAGGAAAAGAAGCTACCGGCTCCATGGTAGTTTTCAAAAATAATAAACCGGACAAAAGCCAATACCGAAAATTCAAAATAAAACTCCAGGGCAAGCCCAACGATATTGCTATGTTAAAAGAAGTTTTGGAAAGAAGGCTAAAGCACAGAGAATGGCCCTATCCTGGTTTAGTTTTGATTGACGGCGGTAGAGCCCAGTTTAACGTTGCAAAATCCGTCCTGGCGAAGTTTAGCCTGCCTGCGCAGACAGGCATCGGCAAGATTAAAGTTATGGCGATTGCCAAAAAGAAAAATGAATTATATGTAGAAGGACGGAAAAAACCTATCTTGTTGAAATCTTTGTCAAGAGAAATTTTCAATTTGATTCTACAGCTACGGGACGAAGCTCACAGATTTGCCATCGCTTATCATAAAAAACTAAGAAATAAAACCTTGATAGGCAGATAAAACTCTGATAAGATAAATAAAGTTCTTATGGGAAAACTAATTATCCAAATAATAGCGGGAGTCGCCAGTCTCTGGCTGGCAGCCAAATTCGTACCGAAGGTGGATTTTGTTGGAGACCTTCAATATTTGTTTCTTGCCGGGGGTTTTATGGGGATTATCAACTTTTTCATAAAGCCCATTCTGAAAATAATAACTCTGCCTTTAAAAATTCTCACTTTCGGTCTTTTCAGTTTGGTGATTAATATGGCTATGGTTTGGATTGTCGATATCTTTTTCCCCGAATTAATAATCCAAGGAATAGTTCCGCTTTTTTGGACAACTCTTGTCGTTTGGGGAGTTAGTATATTATTGGGGCTGTATACTCCAAGAAGAAGAGTAGTAGTTGAAGAATAAAAACTTATGCAAGAATATTTACCTATTGCCCAAATTGTAGTAGCTGCCATTCTGGTAGTTTTAATTCTTTTGCAGCAAAGAGGTACGGCTTTAGGATCGGCTTTCGGCCAAGAGGGCGGATTCTACGCCACTCGCAGAGGAATTCAGCAAAAAATCTTTTGGGTCACAATTGTTTGTGGCGCCCTTTTTATAATTTTAGCCTTACTTAATCTCCTATTTTAAGATGCCTAAAAAATGGCCTTCCAAAAA
>CAZUVP010000003.1:0-2846 GCA_964623855.1 uncultured Candidatus Saccharibacteria bacterium
AAAAAAGGCAAAGTCCCTATTATTTGCGGCGGCACCGGTTTTTACATTCAGGCAGCAATAGACGGAATTATAATTCCTTCGGTTAAACCCGATTACCGATTGAGGCTTCGCCTCGACAAATTAACAACAGAAGTATTATTTAAAAAATTAAAGAAATTGGATCCAAAAAGGGCTAGAAGTGTTGATAGAAAAAATAGAAGAAGACTAATCAGGGCTTTGGAAATTGTGATAAAAACCAAAAAGCCGATTCCCAAATTAAAGAAAAACCCTCTGCCATATCCAGTTTTAATGATCGGGACGAAGTCAAAAGAAAAAGATGTAATAACAAAAAGAATTAATAAAATGATCAAGCAAGGGCTGGAAAAGGAAGTTAAAAATTTAGTTAAACAATACGGCTGGATTATAAATCTGCAGACTATCGGCTACCAAGAATGGAAGGAATATTTTGGAAATAAAATTAGCGAAAATGAAGTTCGGGACTTAATAATTCTCCATACGAAACAATATGCCAAACGCCAGACGACCTGGTTTAAGCGGGATAAAAGAATCCTTTGGATAAAAAATTACAAAGAAGCTGAGAAACTCACAAAATCATTTCTATAAACGAGTTAAGGGGAGAAAACTGTAACAGCTTTCTCCCCTTCGTCTTTAATTCAGAGAAATTACGATGGATCCCTCTTCAAAAAGACCTTCTAGGTCGTGCTCGGAAAGAAGAAGCCGATGAATCCATTCATCTTTTATCTCCTGAATGGACTTCTTCTTTCTGAAGAGACCTATCTTCACGCTTCACCTCCTCTTTCATTAACCTTACGGGTATCTGTATTGTTCTCTGTCCTCTGATTTCACATTCGTAGACAGAACTACACATAATTCTTTTCACTCGCCTTCTTTCAGCTCCGTATAGCTCTTTCAATGTTCGAGCTAAAAGATACTGAAATTCATCAAATGAATAGATGATTAGTTCGTCTGCCCTACGTTTTACAATCACTTTCTGTGGTAATCCCAGAGCTTTCATATCTTGTTGGCTTAAAAGAACCGCGCTCCCGGAAAGAAGCGCAAAATGTTTTTTTATCATTTCACCCTCCTTCCTTAAACGTACCTTAACTATACCACCATATTCTTATTTTGTCAACCCGGTAGTAGAATTTGGACAAATTTTCATTTTTTTGCGAAGCAAGTCTAAATTTCACTACCGGGTCAAGATGATTTTGAGGATTTTTTGAACTGATTGAGGATTAGCTTTCCCTTTGCTTCGGGCCATTACTTGGCCGACCAAATACTGCAAGGCCGTTTCTTTTCCTTTTTTGTAATCCCCCACTACTTTCTGGTTTTTAATTAAAACTTCCTTAATTATTTTTTCTATTTCAGTTTCGTCTGTGATTTGAACCAGTCCTTTTTCTTTAATAATATGTGAGGGGTCAGCTCCTGTTTTTAGCATCTCTTCCAAAACTAACTTGGCAATTTTGCTAGATATTTTACTTTCATAAATCAAATAAACAAATTCAGCAAAATTTTCAGGTGTAATTAAAAATTTTTCATCAGCAGGCGACCCTCCTTTTAACAATCCCTGAAGGTCGGTAATCATATAATTTGCACATATCTTGGCTAATTTTATAAACTCTTCTCTGCTTACTTTTTCTTTTGCTCTTTCTTCTTTTATCCAATTTCTCAATTCCGACATTGTTTTTTCAAAATAATCGCTCAAATCTCTAGAAAACGAGAAAAGTTCTATTGCTTTGTCTCCCAATTCATATTCTTTTCCAAATCTCTCTCTTTTTTGCTGGGGAAGCTCGGGAATTTCCAATTTTATTTCATTAATGAATTTTGGGGAATGATGCAGCGGTGGTAAATCGGGCTCTGGAAAATATCTGTAATCGTGAGCAGATTCTTTCTCTCTTTGAGAAACTGTTTTTCCGCTAACGTCATCCCAACCCCGGGTTTCTTGTGCCACCTTGTCCCCAGATTCCAAAAGCTGCACCTGCCTCTCAATTTCGTATTCAATCCCCTTCTCTACCGCCCTAAATGAATTAAGGTTTTTGATTTCTACTTTGGTTCCCAATTTCTTTTCGCCAACTGGCGAATTCTTACTGACTGAAACGTTAGCTTCCACCCGCATTTGTCCTTTCTCCATATCGGCATCGGAAATATCAAGATAGCGTAAAATTAATTGCAATTCTTTAACAAATTTTTTAACTTCTTCACATGATGTAAAATCTGGTTCAGTAACTAATTCCATTAAAGGAACACCGGCCCGATTAAAGTCAACCAGGGAATAATTACCTCCTTCTGGATGAATTAATTTCCCCGTATCTTCTTCCAAGTGGACTTCCCTAATACTGATTTTCCTGCCCTCAACCTTTAAAAATCCATTTAAACAAAAAGGCTCGTAAAGTTGGGAAATCTGGTATCCTTTGGGTAAATCAGGATAGAAATAGTTTTTTCTGTCAAATTGAGAATACTCTGGAATCTTACAGTTTAAAGCCAATCCAGTTTTGATAACTTTCTTGACTGCTTCTTCATTAATAACAGGAAGGGTACCTGGGTGCCCCATACAAACCGGGCAAATATTTACATTTGGTTTTTTCTCATCTGCGTCATTTAAGCAAGAGCAAAACATCTTGCTCTTGGTCTTTAATTCAACATGTATTTCCAAGCCAATTGTGGGGATATAAGCCATAACTAATATGATCGAGGCGAGGCCTCACTCAATTATTCTATCGTCTTTTTGAGTTTTAATTTTTATTCCTTTGGCCTCATTGATAATTTCCACTCCTGAACTGGTTCCGATAATATCGGCTCCGGCTTTAACCATCATATCAACATCAGACACGCTCCTGATTTTACCA
>CAZUVP010000003.1:2946-11829 GCA_964623855.1 uncultured Candidatus Saccharibacteria bacterium
ATCGGCTCCGGCTTTAACCATCATATCAACATCAGACACGCTCCTGATTTTACCAGCCGCTTTTACTAAAAGCCCCGGTGCCGATTCTTTCATTATCTTTAAGTGCTTGGCTTTTTCGTCTAATTCTGAATGGTCTAAAGGATCGTCTACGGTAGCTGTTTTTACGCAAATGGCCCCGGATTCCTTTACCATTTTTGAAGCCTTTTTCACTTCTTCATCGGTTAAATAGCCTGAACCAATAATCACTTTGGTTGGCAGAATCTGACAAAGTTCTTTTAGGTCTGCTGAAACTTCTTCGTACTTTTTATTCTTAAAATCGTCTATTTTCATAACTAGCTCCATTTCATCACTCCCGTCCTCCTTAGCTTTTTTTACCATTTCCACTCGTTTTTCGTGAGAACTGATACCGGTCGGTTCGTCAATCAAGGTTGTAATTTTGATATCTGTGTCTTTAAGGATTTCTTTTGATAATTTAGTGTGCTCAGGAAAAATACAAAATGCCCGGAAACCGTATTCTTTCGTTTCCTCGGCAACTTTCCTCAATTCTTCCTTAACCGCTCCTTTTTTAAGATAGGTTTGATCTATAATCCGAGCGTAATCCATAGTTTTAAACTTGTTTTTCTTTTTTATCTGTGGCTACCCTGCCACCCTGCCATTGCCCTCTGTACAGGTTTGTCTTCCCCTTAACTTCAAAAAACATTGCATGAACCACTCTTGCTCCCATCTCTATTTCTATCTCACAGGAACCCAAATTAACGATTCCGAAAGTTAATTCTCCTTTATAGCCAGGGGAAACGTTACCTGTAAAAATCATAAGCCCGGAACGGAAAACAGTCGTTCTGGGCCGAAAAAGAATTAAAATATTTTCTGGAGTATTAACTTTTTCGACTGTCTTCATTAAATAGTATTTACCGGGCTGGAAAACAAAACTGGTTCTATTTTGAAAGTCAAATTTGGCTGCCAAATCAGCTTTGGGAGTTTCTCTTTCTTCAATCCCTAAAAACCCTTTACCAGAAATTTCATAAACTTCCCCTAATCTGAAATCAAAACCTGCTCCTTCGGGATTTTCCAATTCCCTTTCTGATAAATTTTCTACCAAATTCTTCTCTTTTACCAATTTTAACAATTCATCGATTCCTAAAATCATAAACATTTTTAAAAAGAAAGGCGACGGTTAAGGGTCCCAGACCACCTGGCACCGGTGTCAAAAAGCCGGCTTTTTTCTCAACGCTTTTTCTGTCTACATCGCCCGCAACTTTCTTGTTCTTTAAGAGAGTGATACCTGCATCAATCAAGACAACACCCCTTTTTATCATATCTCCTTTTATTAAATTAGGGCAGCCGCAAACCGAAATTACAATATCGGCTTTCCTTATTTCCGAGCTCTTTCTATTTTTAAGATAATCTATCTTAATTTTTTCTTTTGCCAAAGATAATTTTAAAGCCTTGCCGAAAAAATCTGAATTGACCAAGGCTACAATCTTTTTCCCTTTCAGGTTCTCGGTCGATGATTTTAGGGCAATTCGGATAGCTGAAATAAGTGGTGAAGGAAAAGGAGTTTTCTTTTGAAATCCGTCAACATCCTTTTGAGACGAAATTCTTCCTATAATTTTTGATGTATTAAGGTTTTTAGGCAAGGGCAGCTGAACAATAATTCCATTAACAGAAGAATCACTATTGAGCCTTTCAATTCTCTCAATTATTTCTTTTTCTCTGACTTTTTCTTTGAATTTGTAATGAAGAAGGTTGATGCCGATTTTTTGAGCTGCTCTTTTTTTATTCCTTATGAATAATTCTGAAGCTAGGTCTCTATCAACCGAGATAACGGCTAATTTCAGTTTAAGCCCTCTTTTTTTTATTTTTTTCTTTAAATCAGAAAGGGTCTCATCGGCTATCTTTTTACCATTGAAAATCCACATAAACGGGGAATTTTTTTGTAATTTTTCTGACCTCTTTTTTTATTTGATTTTTTAGTTTTTGGTTATTGATATTTTTTATTAATTTAATGATTAATCCTACTATTTGCCTAGATTCTCTTTCTCTCATCCCACGGCTGGTTATAGCCGGCGACCCCAACCTTATTCCTGAAGGATCATAAGGAGATCGCTTATCAAAGGGAATTGTGTTGCGATTAACAAAAATATCAACCTTATCCAGTTCATCTTGGATTTTCTTGGAACTGTCTCCAAAAGGAGAAACATCTATTACCATCAGATGATTATCTGTCCCGCCCGAGACCACCCTTATCCCCTGTTTTATGAATTCGTCAGCCATTGCTTTGGCGTTTGAGATAATCTGCTTTTGATATTTTTTGAAAGAAGGTTTCATTGCCTCCAAAAAACATACGGCTTTTGCAGCAATTACATGCTCTGAGGGACCACCCTGCATACCAGGGAAAACAGCTTTATCAATTTTTTGGGCTAAAGATTGTTTGCACAAAATTAAACCACCTCGAGGACCCCGTAAAGTTTTGTGGGTAGTCGTAGTCACTACATCGCAATAAGGAAAAGGGTGGGGATGGAAACCAGTTGCCACCAGGCCAGCTATATGAGCTATGTCTGCCATTAAGTAAGCGCCAACCATGTCTGCAATTTTCCTGAATTTTTTAAACTCAAGGGTTCTTGAATAAGCCGTGGTGCTGACAATAATTAGTTTTGGTTTAAATTTCAAAGCTATTTTCTCTACGTTCTTTAAATCAACTTTTTCTGTCTTCGGATTGACCCCGTAATAGTCAAATTTATACAGTTTCCCAGAAAAATTAACAGGTGAGCCGTGAGTTAAGTGTCCCCCGGCCGATAAATCAATACCTAAAATCCTGTCTCCGTATTTTAACAAAGCCAAGTAAACTGCGGCATTAGCCTGGGAACCGGAATGAGGCTGAACATTGGCGTGTTCTGCCTTAAATATCTTTTTAACTCTATCAATGGCTAACTGTTCAATTTTATCAATAAATTCATTTCCTCCATAATATCTTTTTTGAGGATATCCTTCGGAATACTTATTACTCAAAGGAGTGCCCATAGCTGCCAAAACAGCAGCAGAAGCATAGTTTTCAGAAGGAATCAAAACTAGCCCTTCTTTTTGCCGATTTATTTCTTTTTTAATTAAATTATAGATTTTAGGATCAGTGGTTTTTAATTTCATACTATTTGCCTAGGTTCTTAAAGTTTTTCTCAAATTCTTTGTCTAATTCTTCCTTCATCTCCTTATGGAAGTTTTCGTTATATTTTTTAACCTGAGATAGAATCATTGGGCAACTCTTTTCTTCTGGGCAAAAGCCAACCAATCCGCATTTAGGAACAATAAACTTTGCCAACCAACCAATCCCCTTTTTCTTTAAGGCCTTTTTGATCAAAGCTGTTTCCCTAATAGTATTTCTTCTCATTTCTTCTTCAGCAGTAGTGCAGAGCCGCAAAGGATAGTAGCCAGTCAAAAGGTTATACAAATCGTATTCTTGCAGGATATCGATTTTTACAGCCCGAGGAACAACAAATATGGCTTCCTTGGGTTTAATTCCTAAATTGATTAATTTTTTATAAGTTTCCAGCCCCTCTAATCCGACTAATAGATATTGCAGAAGAAGATCTTTTTGTTGTTTTACGGAAGGCGGAATGGAAAAAACTTCTTCAATCTCTCGAGCGATAGCGAAGAGGGAAGAAGAAGAAGAAGAAGAAGAAGAAGAAGACTTGCCTTCTTCGCCCTCTTTTATTTCTTTTTTAAACTTTTTAAATCTCTCTGCGGCCCTGTCTGTACAGTAATATATTGATTCTATAATCTGCTGGCAGGTTCGGTGTCTCTTTTTCTCTCCCCAAATTCGCCAAGGAATAGAAGATAAAACTTTTATCTTTAAAGCTAAATTATAATCCCTAAAAATTATTTGATAATCCTCCAGTAGTTTTAACCAATTTTTCTTAATTTTAGTTAAAGAAGAAAAAGTGGCTTTTTTCTCTCTTTCCAACTCTAAAAGTTTCTTTTTTAACTCGGGAGTCATTAAAATTTCGACTGAAACAAGCCCTGATCCTTTGTTTAATTTTATTTTCTTTTTTAGTTCTCTGGTTAGATTTACTTCTTTTGGGTTTTTAAAAATATTAGGGTAGGGATAAACGTTTCTAGGAGCTGCTACCCTTGTAGGATAAAGCCAGTCAATCCCTAGGTCTTTGGCTCCTTTTTCTATTTGTTTTAAGAGAAGTCCCAATTCGTCTGGCATCCACTCTTTTTCTTTTTGGTATTCCCTCTTTAACCCCACTATTGTTTCAATGGGCAGCTGGATGATACCTGTACCATAAATGCCGTACTGCAAAATTTTGCTAGCCTCATCTTTCTGGATTTTTTTGTCCAAAAGAGAATTAAAAAATTTAATAATTTTTTCTGAAGTCTCTTGATAAATTTTTCTTGCTTTTCTATTTGAATAAATTCCGTCAGGAAAAACAATATCCTTTTCGGTGGTCCCTGTCCGCCTACCAGAGGACACTAAAGAAGAAGAAAAATAAATACCGGTCAAGGTTGAATCCAAGAATTTACTTCCCTCATAAGTAATACAAAGAGAAGGAGTGGTAGCTATTGAAGCATGTCCACGAAGAGAAGATTTCTGCAATATTTTTTTGATTTTTTCGGGCACATTCTCTCCTCTTTTTTCTATTTCTTCAAATAATTTTTTAATCGACTTTCCTTTAAAAGTCAAAAGAGCAGAAAGCGCCACAATTTCCTGAGGATTTAAAACTCCTGTCTTATCTTTCAAAACAGGAGTAATTCCTAAAAACTTTACTTTTAGATTGCGGGTTAAAAATGCCATTTATCTTAATTCTTTATTTAATTTGCTTGCCCGGGGAGATTTAGGCCTTGCATAGGCATGGTCTTTTTGTTTCAAGTAGGGAGTTTCCACTTGAGAAGAAATAGTCTCAAATGTAAGAGCGCAAATTCTAGTTACCCCGGCATAGAGAACAACGGGCATAGGGCCGAGATTTCCCAGCTCCATCACTGCCTTTCCCCTCCACCCCGGATCAAATCTGGCTGCGGTTAAGTGAACCACGACCCCGATTCTGGCCAGAGACGATCTACCGTCGAGTCTGGCTAATATATCATTACTCAAAGAAAATTCTTCTTTTGTTGTAGTTAAAACAAAAGCTCTGGGTTGCAGAATAAAAGGAGCGTCGTCTCTAATTTTTATTTCCTCCATGAATTCTTCAAAATTAATTTTTCTTTTAAGATCCAAATACGGATAGTCTGAAGATTTGAAAAGTTTAAAAATATTGCCCAAATGCAAATCCAGCGAGCAAGGACCTAATTGTTTTTTGAAGTTTGGCCTAGGTTTTATCTTTATTTTCCCTAGTTTTATATATTTTTTAATATCTTTGTCTGATAAAATCATATAGCAAGATTTTGCTTATGTTATTTCTATCCCCATATTGCGGGCAGTTCCCTCAATAATTTTCATGGCCTGCTCAACGTCGTCTGTATTAAGGTCTGGCATTTTTTTTTGGGCTATTTCCCGTAATTGAGCCTTACTTATTTTAGCAATTTTTTTCTTGTTTGGCTCGCCCGACCCCTTTTCAATCCCGGCTGCTTTTTTAAGAAGTTCTGAGGCTGGCGGCTGTTTTAATTCAAAATCATAACTCCTGTCTCCGTAAATCTTAATTTCTACAGGAATTTTAAAGCCCTGGTTGTTTTTTGTGGCATCGTTAAACTTCTGGCAAAATTCAGCAATGTTAACACCATGCTGAGCTAAAACCGGGCCCACCGGAGGTGCAGGAGTAGCCTGGCCAGCTTGAATTTGCAGTTTTACGATTGCTTTTGGCTTTTTCATAGTTTCTTAATTTGTAATGAATCAAGTTCAACGGGGGTATCTCTGCCGAACATATTAACTAATATCCTCACCTTGCCTCGTCCTTCGTCAACCTCTGAGACCTTTCCGTCAAAATCCTTAAAGGGGCCGTCAATAATCTTTACCATTTCTCCCACTTTGACCTCAATTTTATATTGGGGTTCCTCTCCCCCCATTTTACTTTTTAAGCTCTCAATTTCTGTTGAGGACACGGGCACAGGCGTCGTGCCAGCTCCAACAAACCCTGTAACATTGGGGGTGTTTCTCACCACATACCAACTGTCGTCGGTAACGACCATCTCCACGAGCACGTAGCCCGGGTAAATCTTTTCTTCTGTCACCTTTCTCTTGCCCGCTTTAATCTTAATCTTTTTTTCTTTTGGAACAATGACATTAAAAATTTTATCTTCCATGCCCAAACTCTCTATCCTCTGTTTAAGATTTTTGGCGACTGCATCTTCATATCCCGAATAAGTGTGCAGAACATACCATTGCTTCTCTTGGGAAATTTGTTGTTTCGGCATGTTATTGCAAGATAAACCTATTTAATAATGTAGTGTACAGCAAATCCAAACCGCCCAAAAAAGCAGCGACAACGACACAAACACCGATAACTATTAAGGTGTGTTTTATGGTCTGCTCTCTGGTGGGCCAATTAACTTTTTTCATTTCTAACCTTACTTCTTTAAGGAAGGTAACAATTTTTTTTGGGATATTTGGAATAGTCATATGTTAAAAAGTTCTAAAAAAGCCCTGGCGGGCTCTACTTTTAGGATAGCAGGCCCGCTGTTAAATGTCAAGAACCATTATATATCTAAACTTTTGACTTTCCTGACATGTGCTCAATGAACTAAAGTTCATTTCGCGCCTGCCAAGACTATATATCTAAGTTTCGGACTTTCTTGGCATGCGTCTGGATAAACTTTTTTCGAGGCAGAACTTCGTCTCCCATTAAAATATCAAAGATTTTATCTGCCTCTCTGGCGTCTTCAATCTCCACCTGAAGTAAAATCCTGTTTTCTGGATTCATAGTTGTTTCCCATAGCTGGTCAGGGTTCATTTCCCCCAACCCCTTGTATCTTTGAAGAGAAGGACCAATACTTTTTTCTTTTTTTAATTTAGTCAACACTTTGTCTTTTTCATCCTCTGTATAGACAAATTCTACTTTTTTACCACTCTGGATCCGGTAAAGTGGAGGCTGGGCAATATACAAATATCCTGCCTCAATAATCGGCTTGAAATAACGATAAAAAAGAGTTAAAAGCAGAGTTCTGATATGGGAACCGTCAACATCGGCATCTGTCATTATAATTATTCTGTGATAGCGGGCTTTATCAATATTAAAGTCCTCAGCCACTGCCGTTCCTAAAGCAATAATTAGAGCTTTTATTTCTTTGGAAGCCAAAATCTTATCTAAACGAGCCCGTTCAACATTCAAAATTTTTCCTCTTAAGGGTAAAATGGCCTGAAAGCGTCTGTCCCTGGCTTGTTTGCCCGACCCCCCGGCACTTTCTCCTTCTACAATATAAAGCTCTGACTCTTCTGGTCTTTTTGAACTGCAATCTGCCAGTTTGCCGGGCAAGGCCAATCCATCCAGTATTCCTTTTCTTAAAACAGTTTCTCTGGCCACTTTGGCAGCTTTCCTGGCCTTGGAAGACAAAATACATTTTTCAATGATGGCTCTTGCGTCCTGGGGATTTCTTTCCAGAAAATCAGCCAAGGTTTCTGTTACTATGGCTTCTACTGCGGCCTTAGCCTCAGGATTTCCCAATTTTGCCTTGGTCTGGCCCTCAAACTGGGGTTCTCTTATTTTTACCGAAACCACTCCGGTAAATCCCTCCCTGACATCTTCCCCGGACAGATTGTCCTCGCCTTCCTTTAGGAGACCGTTCTTTTTTGCGTAGTCATTAAAAGTCCTGGTCAGGGCTGTTCTAAAACCTGTCAGATGGGTTCCTCCTTCTCCTGTATAGATATTATTGGCAAAACTTTCTTCAAAACATTCGTATTCCTCTGTATATTGAAAAGCTGATTCTACCAATACTCCGTTTTTCTCGCCTGTGCCGTAAAAGATATTGGGCTGGCGAGTGGCCACTCCTCTGGTCAAATATTTTACATAAGAAGAAAGACCTCCTTCAAAATAAAAAGCAAAGGAGTTTTCCGGCTTCTGTCTTTGGTCTCTGATTACAATTTTTACCTCTTTGGTCAAGTAAGCCTGCTGACGAAGGTGCTTTATAATCCTTTTTAAATCAAATTTAATTTCACTAAAAATTTCTGGATCCGGCTCGAAAATAACAGCGGTCCCCGTATGCTTACACCCTCCTTCTTTTTTAACCTTTGTTTCGGGCTTACCTTTGGAATATTCCTGAGAGTATTTTATTCCGCCTCGACAAATCTCAGCTCGCAAGTAATTGGAAAGGGCACAAACAACAGATACTCCTACTCCGTGCAGCCCCCCTGCTACCTGGTATGATTTCCCCCCGAACTTTGCTCCCGCATGCAAGGTAGTCATTACCGTTTCTAAAGCCGACTTTTTCGTCTGGGGATGCTTGTCTATCGGAATCCCCCTGCCGTCGTCTGTCGTCTTAACTTTATTTCCGGGAAGCAAAACAACTTCAATGTTTTTAGCAAAGCCAGCCATTGCTTCGTCTAGGCTGTTGTCAACGCACTCCCAAACTAAATGGTGAAGGCCTTCTGCCCCGGTAGAACCAATATACATACCCGGTCGTCTTCTGACCGGTTCCAGTCCTTCCAATACATAAATATCCTTAGCTTCGTAAGTTGAATCCTTTTTTGTTCTTTTGGTTTTAACTATTTTCTTACCTGCCATGATAGAATTTTTTCTAAAGTCTTAATTATCTTATTCTGGATTTTATCAATTTCTTCGGCCTTAAGAGTTCTGTTTTCTGCCTGGTAGATTATATGGAAGGCCAAATTCTTCTTGCCTTGCGGCAACTCTGTTCCCTCATAAATATCAAAGAGATCAATATCCCGAATCAATTTACCTCCGACAGCATTAATCTTATTTAAAACTTCTACCACTTTTGTATTTCTTGGCACCAAAA
>CAZUVP010000004.1:0-11681 GCA_964623855.1 uncultured Candidatus Saccharibacteria bacterium
AAAACTGGTTTCCACTCTTGGCAGAAAACCTTATCAGTAAAAGAAAAAGAGGTTGTTGGAGCTAAAAGCATTGTTCTTTTCCCTGAAAATGTCAATTTCCAGATGTTAACTGAAAAAACAGAAGATTTCTTGTTTTCGCCCGACCAGAAAAAAATAATCCTGATGGAGAAAGAAGAAAATGGTTGGAGTTTAAAACTTTATGACCTGGACAAAGAATTAAAAAGCTATCTAATTGAAGAAAAAGATATTTCCAAACTGGGAGCTGATTTAATTAATTTAACTTTTTCTGATAATTCAACGATGTCTTTAGAAATTGAAACGGCTGAACAAATAAAGTACTTCTCTCTGGAAATTGACAAAACCCCTCCCATTTTAAAGGAAGTAGAAGCGCCTCTACTCCCCATTGAAAATGAGGTTTATGAAGAAAAAATCCTTGAAGATGCCCTGGGCTTTAAGATATCTCCCGATGAAAAAAAAGTCGTCTATTTCACTGACTACGAAATTTGGATTCTCTATTTAGAAGAACAAACCCATCAACCCAGAAAAGAAGCCGGGGAGAAAACTTTTTTGGTCCGGCTGTCAGAGAAAATTGGCGACGCCTTCTGGATAAACCCAGATTACTTGGTGTTTAATGTTGGCAACAAAATAAAAATTACAGAGGTAGATGAAAGAGACGGTTTAAATATCATAGATATCAAAGAAATAAAAAATCCCCAGATGTTCTGGAGTGAAAACGAAAAAAGGCTTTATATTCTGAGTGAAAACAACCTACTCCGCTCCTCCGCCCTGCTCCCCTAATTCTATCTTTTTCTTAAAATCCCCCCACTTTACGTCTCCGCCGTTTGTCATGCCGCAGATTTCTTTAAACTGACAATATCTGCACTGCCAATTTTCAGGATAATCTGGAATACGTTCTGGGATTATATCTGAATCAATCTTATTTTTTGTTTCTGCCAGCTGCCCTAAAAGATCAAGGGCTCGTTTTTTATCGTACTCTATCACAAATTCTTTCAGCTCTTGATTATCTTTATTAACATATAAAAGAATACCTTTTGGAATTCTGAAATAATGTAAATAGAGTTGAATTTGGTCAATATTTTCTTCTTTGGGAGCTTCTAAGTTTCTGAAAATCATACTGTTCATACTTTTAATGTCCAATACGTATAAATTCTTTCCGTCGCTGACTATGGCATCGGCTCTTCCTGATATTAACTTCTGGGGAGGAATATTAACCTCAGATGCCACTACGTGAACCTCTCTGATGCTCAAAAGGGGCTTCATTATTAACTGATGAATGTGATCACCGTGGTCAAACAGCCTCAAAATATTCGGCTCAATTGCTTTTTTAGGAGCATTTTTGAACTTAAAAAACACTGCCCTGGCACATTTGCCGGCATCGGTAATGTAAAAATGGTGCTGCTCTCTGTCTTTTTGTCTATCCAGATAAAATTTATCAATTAGTTCCCTCAGCATATTACCTTTTCCTCCACTGCGGAGCTCGACGGGCTCTCTTTAACCCAAATTTCTTTCTTTCCCGCATTCTGGGATCTCGGGTCAAATACCCTGTCTTTTTTAACTTCTGACGATTCTCCGGGTCTAAATCAACAAGGGTTTTAGCAATTCCGTGCCTAATAGCTTCTGCCTGGGCATGGACTCCTCCGCCTTTGACCCTTACTGATACTCTAAACTCGCCCAAGCAATCCAATTTCTTAAAAGGAGCCAAAACTGTTTCCTGCAATTCAAAAGTCGGAAAATATTCTTCCAGTTTTTTATTATTGACCAAAAAATCCTTTTCTTTTGCTTTAGAAATCCTTACCCGCGCACTGGCGGTCTTCCTTCTGCCAATCCCTTCAAAAAACTTTGCAACTGCCTTTTTTACAACCGTCTTTTGAACCGTTTTCTTTGCCGCCTTTTTTGCCGGTTTCTTTACTGACTTTTTTTTCTTTGTTGTGGTAATTTTTTTTCTTGGCATTATACGCTGAAATAAATTAAAAATTTATTGAATATCGAAATAAGTCGAAGGCTCATTGAGTTTCTATTTTTAGGCGTTTTATCATTTTGGCTTTTAATTTGTTTCTGGGCAACATTCCAAAAACCGCTTTCCTTAAAATTTCCCCTGGAGCTCTCTCAAAAAGTTTTTTAAAAGGAGTTTCCTTTAATCCTCCAAGGTAGCCGGAATGGTGATAGTATTTTTTTTGGCTAAATTTCTTTCCGGTAAACTTCAACTTTTCTACATTTTTCACTACAACAATATCTCCAATATCTTTGTTGGGAGCAAAATCAGGTTTATGCTTTCCTCTCAATAAAGTAGCAATTTCTGTAGCCAATTTGCCCAGAATCTTGCCCGTAGCGTCAATTTTATGAGTCTCTCTGTCCATAATTAAACAAGTTCAATGATTGCTATTTTAGCTCCGTCGGACTTTCTGGGCCCTAATTTTATAATTCTGGTGTACCCTCCTTTTCTCTCGACGTATTTGGGAGCAATCTCATCTACCAATTTTTTTACTACTTCTTTAGAAAACAATTTAGCCAAATTCTTTCTGGCTGAAACCCCACCCTTTTTAGCTTGGGTTATTTGCTTTCCAATAAAAGGAGTTAACTCTTTTGCTTTGATTTCGGTCGTCTTTATTTTTCCTTGTATAATTAAAGAGCGGGCCAATGACCGCAACAAAGCTTTCCTTTGGTCTCTCTCTCTATTTAGTTTTCTTCCTTGTTTTCTTTTCCGCATCTTTTACTTGTTTTGTTTTCTTTTTCTTTTGAACTGTTGCCTTCTTTTTAGCAGGAGATTTTTTCTTTTCTTTCTTCGGCATTTCTACTTTAGGAACGGCTTTGGGCTTGAAAATCTCGGTGAACAAAGAGAAATGACTTACCAGAATGCCTGATGCTTGATAAAAGGCTTCTTCGGGAGAAATTATTCCATCGGTCTCAATCTCCAGGGACAACCTGTCGTAATCTGTCCTTTCCCCTACTCTCATATTTTCTGTTCGGTAGCTAACCCTCTTTATTGAAGTGAAAGTGGCATCCAGAGGGATTACTCCGATTTCTAATTTTTCCCTGGCCCTGGCAACCGTTTCCTTTCTGGCTTTCTGAGAAAAATAGCCTATGCCTTTTTCAATCAAAATCTCCATTTCCAGCTCAGCTGACTTGCTAGTTAAAGTGGCAATATGACAGTCCTTATTCACCAACTCCATCTGACTGGAAAGTTTAAAATCAGACCCTTTGATTATTTTCTCTCCTTTTACTTTTAAGGTTGCTTTCTGAGGTTCATCAGTAAAAACTTTAAATCTTAATTTCTTTAAGTTGAGCGTAATTAAAACCACGTCTTCCAGAACTCCGGGAATAGTGGAAAATTCATGAGAAATTCCTTTTATTTTAACCTGAGTAGCAGCAGCCCCCTCTAAAGAAGAAAGTAAAACTCTTCTTAAAGCGTTGCCAACGGTAACGCCATAGCCTGGATAAAGGGCTTCTATCTCAAAAACAGCTTTGTTTTTTTCTTTTTTTACGATTTGAGGTGTTTTGGGTAAATTAATCATATATTTGAGCTTCCGTGAAACGGAAGCGAAAATGAAGATGAAGCTTTAGCTTCATCGCCTGCTTTTATTATCTTGAATAATACTCAAAAATTGCAGATATTTCTGCTGGCGGGGCGGCCTCTTCAAAATTTGGCACGCCCACGACCTTTCCCTCCAAAGATTGTGGATTCAACTCAAGCCAAGTTGGAGGTTTATATTTTTTAAGAGTTTGGCTAATATTTTTAAAAATATTTTTCTGGACTGAGCTATCTTTAACTTTTATTACATCTCCCTTTTTGACCGAATAACTGGGAACGTTTATCGGCCGATTATTTACTGAAAAGTGGCCGTGAGAAATCATTTGCCTGGCCTGCTCTCGAGAAGCAGCAAACCCCAACCGAAAAACTGTGTTGTCTAGGCGCTTTTCCAAGGCTTTAATTAGCTCGGCAGCGGCGTCCTCAACTTTACCCCGAGAATCCAAAGCCTGGGAAACATATTTTCTGAACTGTCTTTCTTTTAAATTATACCAATTTCTCAGTTTTTGTTTTTCTTTTAGTTCTTTCCCGTACTCAGACACATTTCTCCTTCTCCTTTTCCCCTTCTGTCCGGGAGGATAAGCTTTCCTCAACATTGGGCATTTAGGAGAAAGACATTTTTCTCCTTTCAAAAAAAGTTTCACTCCTACCCTTCGGCAAATTTTACATTTAGAATCTTGCATAAAATTATACTCTACGGGCTTTGGGTGGACGGCAACCATTATGAGGAACTGGGGTTACGTCTTTGATAGCAAATATGTCCAGACCTCGAGCAGCTAGTGACCTGATGGCTGATTCCCGACCAGAGCCAATTCCTTTTACAAAAATTGCCACCTTTTCTATCCCGAACTTTTTAGCAATTTGGTAAATGGCTTCGGCAACTTTGGATGCAGCAAAGGGAGTGGATTTTTTAGCTCCTTTAAAGCCGATTGTTCCAGCTGACGTCCAACTCAAAACATTACCCTGGGGGTCGGTCAAAGTAATTATGGTGTTGTTGTAGGTTGAAGTAATAAAAATCTTGCCCTCCCTGATTTTTTTGGAGGCCTGACTGACTTCTTTTTTCACCTTAGCATCAACTTTTTCTCTTTCCTTTAGCAATTCTTCTTCAGTTTGTTTTATAATACGTTTTTTACCCATACGAGTTTTTAGGTTGGGGTGGCTGCAGGTTTTCTTCCAGACCCCACTGTTTTTCTTACATTGCCCCTAACTGTCCTTGTGTTAGTTTTGGTCCTCTGCCCTCTTGTGGGTAGTCCTTTTATATGCCGAAATCCACGCCAGGAACCTACATCTTTTAACCTTTTTATATTCATTAAAATCTGCCTTTTAAGTTCTCCTTCAATCTTGTGTTCCTTTTCAATTATATCTTTGAGGCGGGCCAGTTCCTGGGCGTTTAACTCGGAGGCTTTTTTTGTTCTCTCAATTTTAGCTTCATCTAAGACTTTCTTACTCAAAGAACGACCTATCCCGAAAATATAGGTCAAAGCAATTTCTATTTGTTTGTTCTCGGGGATATTTACCCCGGCTATTCTTGGCATAGTGGTATTAGATATGCGAAGTCACCCTTGTCTTTGTTTGTGTTTAGGGTTTTTTTTACAGATTACATAAACTTTTCCCCTTCTTCGAACAATCTTGCAGTCTTTGCAGATTTTTTTGACAGATGGCCTTACTTTCATATATCAAGCTTTTATTTATTTTTCCCGGTAAACTATTCTCCCCCGTTTTGGATCGTAGGGAGTAATTTCTACCGTTACTTTATCTCCGGGCAAAATCTTTATCCTATACATCCTTAATTTGCCTGCCAAATGGCAGAGAAGTTCTTGTCCGCCGTCTAATTTTACTCGGAAATTAGTACTGGGCAAAGCTTCTATGACCTGCCCGCTTTTTCTTTCAGCTTTATTGTTCATTATTAGACAATTTTATAGAATAACAAACTTTATTGTTTTAGTCAATGTTTAGATTGAATTTTATCTTATCTGCGTTGCCCGGCACCTTTAACACCCAGAAAGGCCAAAGTTTTACATTAACTTTGTCAACCCCCGGCTGCTCTTCCAAAAAGATCTTAGCTTCCAATTGAGACCGTTCCTTCAGACCGGGCTTTAGAGCTGTCATATCAACATCAGAATAAGCTTTTATCGAAATATCAAGAGACAAAACCATTTTACCTAATTCCAAATCAGTAGTTTCTGGATCATAATTAATGTTTAGGCTATCTTCGTAAACTTTCTTACCTTTTGGAACTTGAGGTAAAATATATTCTTTAGCGAGGTCCTCAAGGTCTTTACTTTTAAAAATAATGGTTTCTGATTTGGCTTTAACCTGATAACTGAATTCTTCTGCCTCATCTCCGGCTTTAGCCAAAGTAAAGATTTCTATAATCTCTGTTTTTATGGCTTTATTTGAAAATTCAAATTCCGACATAACTTGTTGCCCCAAATCGTTTTTTAAAAGTTCTTCTACTTCTTCTTTCGCCTGTTGACTCAAAGTATTCTCGGCAGATTCCAAATCTTCTTCTGTTATTTGGGGCACTTCTTCGCTAAAGCCTCCGGCCATCGGCTGGAAGGATCTGGCATAAAATTTAGTGTAGCGGGCGGTACCGGCAAATCCGGGGATAGAAAAAGTGGAGGGCTCTATATTATATTCGGGACTGGGCTCGTCTGCCACTACTGCTACATCAATTTCACCTGGCACAAATTTTCCTTGTTCATAATGACCACCGGGAATCGTTACCCTTTCCAGTATCCGGAAAATTTTACCTTCAGAGGAAACAAAACGAGTAGTAGCCACAAGGGGCTGATCATCAGTAGAATATTCGTTATAAACTCGAACGGTTCCTGCTGCTTTATTCTCTTTTTGGACTTTTCCGGAAGAAGAAAATATTTCTGTTACTGTTTTTTCTTTTTCAAAAACCTTACCCGGTATAACCTCTCCTACGATTACCTCTGTTTCAAAATTTAAGGTCTGGGTTTCCGGCCAGAAATCAATTATCGCCTGAGATAAATAAAAATAACTGAAACCAGCTGCCAAAACTAAAACAATAATAGCGGCACTAATACTTATTATTTTAGGTGAGAAAGAAGAAACAATTGGTTCTTCTATTTCTTCCACCTCTCTAACGATTTTTTTTACAAACTTTCTTTTTTTTGGCGGTAAAATATCTGTTATTTTTCTGTCCATAATTTTTCTTTCTTTATTTTACCCCGTTAGAAGTCTGTTTTCAATCTTTTTTTGTCTTCGCTCAATACTTCTAACGAGGTTTTACCAAAATTGCCCGAATTCTTCTAACTCCTTCACCCGAAGATTCCTCTTTGCTAATTTTAATCCGGCCTATTTCCGAGGTTTTTTTAGTATGGGGGCCTGCGCAGATTTCTTTAGAGAAATTATCAATACTGTAAACTGTTACTTTTTCAGGATACTTCTCTTTAAAAAAAGCCAGGGCTCCGGACTTTAAGGCCTCCTGAAAAGGCATCTCCTCCTTTTTAACTGTCAAATCCTTCTCTATTTTTTGATTTATCAAATCTTCCACTTTTTTAATTTCTTCCTCTGTCATTTTCTTTGGATGAGAAAAATCAAACCTTAATCTCTGTGGAGTTATATCAGACCCCATCTGACGGACATGCTCTCCCAAAACCTTGCGCAAGGCAGCATGCAGTAAATGAGTGGCTGTGTGAAGTTTGGCAGATTCGTAGCCGGCCTCCTTTCCCACTCCGCCGAATTTCTTTTTCATTCCGGCCCGGGAAATTTCTTTATGCTTTTTCATTTCTTTCTCAAAATCATCCCTGTCTCTTATTTCTATACCTTTCTCTTCTGCCAAATTCTCCATAATTTCAACAGGAACACTGGCGCTACTAAAAATATTAAACATTTCCGTTCCCGTGATATGGCCTTTTTTTGATTCTTTTTCGAATAATTTTATTCCACTCTCTAAGGCTTTTGAGAATTTTTCCTCCTCATTTTGAATAACTGTCAAAATTTCAGCCTCCTTAGATTTTAATTCTGGATAAATATCTTTATAAATCTCAACTGTTTTTTGAGCTAAAGGAATTAAGAAGTTCTTAGGCGAATTAAGCACTTTTCCAAAGCTGATAGCTTTCCTTAAAACTCTCCTTAAAATGTACCCTCTTTCAATATTAGAAGGCAAAATTCCTTCTGAAATTAAAAATATGGAACCCCTTATATGATCTGCAATAATTCTGAAATACTTCTCGTTGTTTTTATAACTTTGCCCCGAAATTTCTTCAATCTTTTCGATGATAGGAAGAAAAAGGTCTGATTCATAAGCCGATTCCCTTTTTTGCAAAATAAATACCAATCTTTCAAAACCAATACCTGTATCCACATTTTTCTGAGGAAGCTTACTGTACGAACCATCCTGATTTTTATTATATTCCATAAAAACCAAGTTCCAGATTTCGACAAACCTACTGCATTTCTTACAGTTGGGTCCGCAGCCTGAATCCCCGCATCCATATTTTTCGCCTCTATCATAATGAATCTCAGAACAGGGGCCACAGGGACCGGTCTCACCTACCGGACCCCAAAAATTATCTTTTATTCCGAATTCTTTCATTCTTTCTCGAGGAATGCCATTTTTTTTCCAGATATTTATAGACTCTTGATCTTTGGGAATATTTTTTTCGCCACTAAAAATTGTAATCCAGAACTTATTTTTGTTAAGCTTGAGAACTTCTACAAAAAATTCTAAAGCATATTCAATAGCGCCTTCTTTGAAATAACCAGTTTTGGAATCTTCCCCAATAGACCAATTGCCCAACATCTCAAAAAAAGTATGGTGAGTATCATCACCAACTTTTTCGATGTCTAGAGTCCTAAAACATTTTTGAACAGAAACTAAGTGCCTTACATTAAAATCTTTCATCGTGTCCTTTTCTCCAGACAAATAAGGAATAAACTGCTGCATGCCGGCCGAAGTAAAAAGAACCGAGGGATCGGTCGGGATAAGCGAAGAAGATGGCACTATTTTGTGCCCTTTCTTCTTAAAGAAATCTAAAAAACCTTGACGCAGTTTTGCTGAATCCATTTTAGGCAAATCTGTCAGCTACGGTTGAAGCAACAAAAGATTCTGGTTTAATCTTTGGCTCAAAACCGCTCCCTTTTATCAATCCTGTTACCTCTTTTATCATATCTCTTGTTTTTCCATTTTCGCCTATGTCAGCATGAATATAACGGAATTGATAATGAGTATTTTCTTTCCATT
Organism: uncultured Candidatus Saccharibacteria bacterium; assembly: GCA_964623855.1. Taxonomy (GTDB): domain Bacteria; phylum Patescibacteriota; class Minisyncoccia; order Minisyncoccales; family RBG-13-42-11; genus CAZUVP01. Next base: position 8,763 of record CAZUVP010000004.1, read on the forward strand.
TGGGGCTGTTTTCAAATTTTTCCCTTAAATACAAAGCCAATTGGCAGGAAAGAAAAACTTCCTCCAGAATTCTGGTTTTGTAGTTGTAAAATTTCCTTCCCTTATAAGCAATTTTTTTAAGAAAAAATCTTCCTCCTTCCCCCACTCTTAAAATAACAACAGCTAAAGGAAAGTGAGGCTCTTCACTCGAAGAAGAATCACACCCCACAATAATATCATAAAACTTCTCTGGTTTCTCAGAGATATAATTTATTAACTCATCGGTCACTTTCTCGGTTTTGAGATTTCCTTTGGTTGGGTTATAAAAATTTCCGTTAAGGATTTTATCCATACCCGGTAGTAGAAATTCGCCTAAACTTTGTTTATTATCACTGCCGCGGCAGTGGTCGAATTTTCACTACCGGGCATAGATTTAACTAGCCTATCTTATCAGATTTTAGAAATTAAATCAACTGATTTTATTATTTTAATAAACTCCTTTCCTTTTAAAGAAGCTCCCCCGATTAAAAGCCCTTTAAATCCTGCTTTCTCAATGTAATCTTTGGCGTTTTCAGAGTTTAGGCTGCCACCGTACAAAACAAAATTATTCTTTATTGCTTTTCTCGCACTTTTGGCTTTTTCAACATCAAAAGCTTTCCCGGTACCAATAGCTGAAATAGGTTCAAAAGCAACAATAATATCTTTTTTAATTCCTTTTAATTGAGATAATTTTTCAACACATAAAATAGGCTTTAACCCTACTTTTAAGCAGGCCCCGAGCTTCCTACTGACTATCTCGTCTGTTTCTTCTTTTAAATATTTTCTTCTTTCTGAATGCCCCAAGATAACATACTTTACTCCTAAATTCTTTAATTGCCGAGGCGAAACCTCGCCGGTAAAGGCTCCTGACTCTTCCCAGAAACAATCCTGCGCACCCAGCTTAATGACAGAGGCCAGGCCTCTTTCACTTAATGCCGGCAGGTAAACAAAAGGCGGACAAAGTACCACTTCAACGTTTTTTATATTCCTAACCCCTTTTTTAACAGAATCAAAAAGATTCTTAGCTTCCTTCAAGCTTGCAGGATTCATTTTCCAATTGGCTACAATTAAAATCTTCATCGACTGTTTTTACTGTTTTCTCAAGTAAGCTGCTGCTTTCTCCGGCTCAATAACGGATATCTCCATTTTAGCTCCTAATTCAAACCCTGCCCAAATGGCGGTTTTGGGCAAAATAGTCCAGTGCCAATGATAATGAGGATAATTCTTATTGTCACAAGGAGCAGTATGTAAATAAAAATTATAGGCAGGATCATCAAGTCCTTTATGAAGTTTTCTTAAAGCTGCTTTAAAGGCCTCGGCCAACTGCAGTTTTTCTTTTTCTGTAATCTTTTCAAAATAAGGGCTGTGGAATTTAGGGGAAACAATCATTTGGAAGGCAGATTTGGAAGCAAAAGGACAAACTACAATAAAGTCCTTATTTTCAAAAACTATTCTTTTTTTGACCTTTCTTTCCCATTCGTTCATTTGGCAGTAAATGCACTCCCCTGTTTTTTTGTAATACTCTTCTGAACGCAAAAGAGCTCTCTTCAAGTCAACATCAACCAAGGGAGTGGTAATAATCTGAGAATGAGGATGAAAAACAGAAGCGCCTGCTTCCGAACCATGATTGTGAAAAATAAATATGAAATTAACAAAATCCTTATCCATCAAATCAAGATACCTCTGGTGGTAGACATTAAACACTTCTTTTACTTCTGCTGTTTTAAATTGACCCAATGACCTAAAATGGTCGCTGGTAACCACCACTTCGTGAAAACCGACAGCGTTCATTTTCTGATAAAATTCTCCTTCTTTTCTCTCTTCTAAATCTTTGTAAGGAATGAAGGCTGGATATTTATTGGGAATAGAAACTGTTGTCCATTTCTTGGGAACTTTTTTCGCATTTACCCTTTTTCCTTTGTTTAAAATCAAAGTGGGCTTTTCTTGGGTGCTGATTTTACAAAAAGGGCATCCTTTTTTGGGAACTATCTCTATCTTTTTCTTTGTCTTTTTGAATTCTTTCGGTCTCCTGGAGCGGCCAGTAGCAATAATCACCCAGTCCTTGGAAACCAAATCAAAACGAAGCTCAGATGGAAACTTCGTTTTTTTGGATTTTCTAAGCATATTTTCTACTTATTAAATTCCACCTTATTTTAATTAAATCCAGGGCCATCTTAAAAATACTCTTAAATTTTACTTTACTCTCTAGGTCGTTCTTCCAAAAGACAGGAATCTCTTTTATTTTAAAACCTAATTTTTTCGCCAGCACCAGAATTTCTGGGTCAAAAGCAAAACGATTAATCTGGCATTTCGATAAAATTTTCTCCACCGCTTCTTTTTTGAAACCTTTAAAGCCGCACTGGGTGTCTTCTATCCCCCAGAGACCGATTATCAGTTTTCTATACAGCTTGAACCCCTCTCCTAAAATAATGTGGCGCCACCAAGGTTGAGGTGGATCTAAAACAGCTCCCCTTATGTCTCTTGACCCCACAACCAAATCAAATCCTTTCTCAAACTCTGGCCACATCTTTTCTATCTGATCAATAGAAGTGGAGTTATCGGCATCGGTGAACAGTCTATAATCTCCCTGAGCCTCTTTCAACCCAAATCTTACTGCATATCCTTTCCCCTGATTTTTTTCATACCCCGTAATTCTCAGGTTTTTAATGGTCGACTTTAGACCTCGGCCAACTTCAACCGTTCTGTCCGTAGAGCCGTCATTAACCACTAAAATTTCATAATCGTAGGCCTGTTTCCTTAAGTATTTGTCAACCTCTCTAAGAGTGTTGGGAATTCTCTTTTCTTCGTTATAAACCGGAATGATTATTGATAGATGCATACCCCGTATATTAAATTATTTTAACACAGTTAAGATTTTTGCTCCATCTTTGGTTACGACCA
>CAZUVP010000005.1:0-3925 GCA_964623855.1 uncultured Candidatus Saccharibacteria bacterium
CTCGCGACCTCCTCGATGCCATCGAGGCGCGCTACCAACTGCGCCATGGGCCCAGATATGGTGCCCCTAATAGGAATCGAACCTATATCTAGGGCTTAGGAGTCCCTTGTTCTATCCATTGAACTACAGGGGCAGGATTTCTGTTCAATTTATATTTTATAGCAGTTTTTCCACTTGTTTACAAGGTTTTATATGTTAAAATTAATATATGTTAAAAAAATCGCCGGTAGTGGCAATCGCAAAAAAAGTTTGTCCGGCAGTCATCACTATTGTTATTTCTAAAGACCTTCCTAAAGTTGACGGTTTTTATTTTCTTCCTTATGGCGGCCGAAATTTTGTTGTCCCTAAAATTCACGAAGGGAAGAAAGAAAAAACAAAAATCGGCGGAGGCTCTGGGTTTATCGTTTCTCCCGACGGCTACATAATCACCAGCTGCCACGTGGTGGGGGATGCAGAAGCCGATTATACTGTAGTTTTCGAACCGGAAAAAAAGTATCCGGCAAAAGTACTCTGTCGTGACCAGATTAACGATATCGCTGTTTTAAAAATAAACGTTAAAAAACTTCCCTGTCTGGAATTAGGTGATTCTTCAAAAATTGAATTGGGCCAAAGCGTAATAGCTGTAGGAAATGCCCTGGGGGAGTTCCATGATACTGTCAGTACGGGCGTGGTTTCGGGACTAAGCAGGTACATTACTGCTTTTTCCGGATTGAATCATCAGGCAGAAAGATTAAGAGGGTTAATTCAGACAGATGCTGCCATAAACCCCGGAAACTCAGGAGGTCCTTTAATAGATATGGCAGGTAAAGTTATTGGAGTTAATACAGCTGTTGTAGCTATGGCTCAAAATATTGGTTTTGCTATTCCTATTAATTGTGCTAAAAAAGACCTGGATGAAGTTAAAAAATACGGAAAAATTAAAAGGCCGTTTCTGGGCGTAAAGTATATCCTCTTGAGTAAAGAGATGGCAAAGAAAAATAAATTGCCCGTAGACCAAGGTGCTTTGGTTATCAGAGAAACCCTGGGAGAAGAAGCCGTTTTGAAAGGAAGTGCAGCCGAAAAAGCCGGCTTAAAAGAATTTGATATAATTTTAGAGCTGAACGGCGAGAAAATTACCGATAAAAATCCTCTTTCACATATTTTGGATAAGCTCAAAATTGACAATGAAATTACCTTAAAAATCTTGAGGAATAAAAAAGAAAAAATCCTCAAATCTAAGTTGGAAGAAAAGAAATAAAGTTTGGGTGGTCGAGGAGAATCGAACTCCCATCACCTGAGCCACAGTCAGGAGCTTTGCCATTAAGCTACGACCACCATACAGGTGTCCCTGGCACGACTCGAACGTGCAACCTACTCCTTAGAAGGGAGTTGCTCTATCCAATTGAGCTACAGGGACATAAACTCTAAAATTATAAATTATTTTTATCGTTCAGTCAAGTTCAAAGGGATTAAGATACTCTTTTTGATTTAACTGAGAAATTTTTTCATTCTTCTCTTTCCATTCGTTTAAAATACTCTGATAAGTTCTTTTATCAAACTCTAAAATATATTCTCCATCTGTAATTTTAGGAAGCCCCTGAATAGAAATATAATACTGATAGAAGATAGCTCCCCCTAAGATTGCAGAGATTAATAACAACCCCAGAAAAGTAAGGAAAGCTTTTTCTGCCAAAGCCTTGGGCAGTTTTTTGAAAAACTGCTTTATTCTTCCTAACTTAATTTTCTTTATTTTAATCTTTTTTAAATCTGCCATAAATTTACTCAGTAAAAACTTTAATTAATAAAGAGGATCTCGAAAGAGAATCAACGCTTAAGTCCTGAAACTCAATCAAATAATGGCTGTTTTCCAGCTTCTCTAAAAACTTCAGAAAGTCAGGAAAATCGCCTTTAGAAGCAACTCTGAAACCTAAAGACGGCCAGGGATCTTGTTCGCTTTTTGATAAGGTGACAGGGCTAATTTTAATACTTAGCTGCGATTCCTCAGCTGTGTTTTCTAAAAAGGTGATGAAGCCAACCGGCACTTTGGGGTCGGCAAACAAATCTTCAATCTTTATAATAATCTCTTCAAGATCTTTATAAATAATCTTGAATTTTTCTAAACTATTAATTTTAGACTCTAAAACCGCTAATTTTTGCTTCTGGAAAAGAACATCCTGGGAATTATTTCTAATTTTCTGATAAAGAGGATTAACTCCAAAAACAACTATTAAGGCAATTAACAGCAAAAAGGCAATTATGGTCAGAATTATTTTATTTTTACTGGTCAGGTTCATTTTTTGTTTCAAAGTTAACGGTAAAATCGATATTTTTGGGCTCCACCCAGTTCGTCGGAGGAAAAGAAACTTCTTTAAAACTTTCTTCTACTTCTAAGTTTGCTTTAAACTCCAAAAGGGTTTTTCTGGTAGGAGAAAAACCGATAAGACTACAATCCAACTCTCTTTCTTTTTTAGAACTAATTATTAAATTGGTTAAATAAGCGCCCTGAGGTAAGGTTTGGGAAATTTTTTCTAAGACTTCAGTCAAATTAATTTGGTTCTGGTAAAAAGAATCCAGTTGAGAAATAGTTTGGTTAAAGCTGGTAAAATCTCTCTGGAGAGTCTGCATTTGGGGAGTTTCGAACTCCTCTTCTCGTTGCTCGTAAATAATTCTCTGAGCTTCTGCCTCTCCAGAAAGAATAATATTTATTGAAGTTAAAATTAAAGAAAAACAGATAAGGAAGATTAAAAAGATGATTCCCAAAATTAAAACCAATCTGAAAGTTTCTTCTTGTCGGATCTCTTTTTTTTCTTTTGGCGGTAATAGGTTAATCATCGAAATAAATCTAAAGATTTATGAGAGGTGAGATGAATTGAAAATTCAGCGAACATTTAAATAAATTTAATTTATTTAAACATTCCTTTTAAAGCCAGCCCTAAAGCAGTAACATAGCCCAAGGATTTTTCCTTTTCATAAATCAGAAGCTCCTCTTTGGGTTGGCCGGAGGAGGGAAGAATATTAACCCATGGGTTGCCGATTTCCACTTTAGTTTTTAATTGGTCGGAGAGAAAAGGAATTAAACCTTTCAATTTTGCTCCGTCGCCGCAAATTAAAACCTTCTCTATCTCTTTGCCGTTTGATGGAAGATGTTTACGAGAAGAGTGGGTCTGATAATAATCAATCCCTTTTTTGATTTGTTCAATTAGATCAATCAAAGGAGGAATTAGGGCTTCAAAAATCTGGTTTCCTTCTTTTTTATTTTTGGTTGCCAAACCATATTCTATTTTTAATTTTTCAGCCGCGTCGAGATCAACTCTCAGGACCCGGGAAATGGCTTCAGTAAATTTATGGGCAGAAACCGGAATAGAATAAGTAAATCTCAAAGAGCGACCAGAAAAAACAATAAAACCTGTCTTGGTAGCCCCAAAATCAATTAAAACTACGGGAGAGGTAGTAATTTGACTTTTGATTAAAGACCTGGCAATGGACAAGGATTCTATTTCCAGAGATAAGGTCTTCAATCCAGCTTTCTTAAAACAATTAACATAAGGATCAACTATTTTTTTGGGGAGAGCGGCAATTAAAACATCAAAGTGGTCTGAGTGGTCACGGATTGGCTGAATAATTTGGGAATCAAGATAAACTTCTTCAATAGGAAGAGGAATATAGTTTTCAGCTTCATAAATCACTGCTGACTTCAAATCTTCCTCTGCCAAACGAGGCATTTCAATTATCTGCAAGAAAGATTTTTCTTCTGGCAAGGAAGCTATCACATATTTTGAAGTTATCTTTTCCCCCTTAACTTTTGACATTGCTTTTTTAATCACCTCTGCCAGTTTCTTCTCGTCTTTTATCTCCCCGTTTTTGATTATTCCCGGCTTAATTGCTTCTTCCCCGAATGAAGCCAAAGTAAACCCTCCTCTTTGCTTCTTGAGTTTAATAATTTTTA
>CAZUVP010000005.1:4025-6959 GCA_964623855.1 uncultured Candidatus Saccharibacteria bacterium
AACATTTTAATAAACTACTAATTCAGCCATTTTCACCACGGGCTTCAATCCAACTCTGATTATTTTTCTTAAATTTTCTCTTTCTCGAATATAATCTGCTAAAGGAGGACTGTATTGATAGTATTGAGCAACGAATAGCTGACCGAGTTGATTAGTCAAAAGATACTGATCTCTAAATTTCCGCAGGGTATCCAATTCGGGGGCCAAGGGCGACCCGTAAGCAGCTGTGGCGATGAAACATCCGCCGCCGCCATTACCTCCACCACCGCTTACTACTTCAATATCATCTATGTCAAAGGAGCTTAAGTAAAGAGCATCTCCTTCAAATTCTGTTTTCAGAGAATAAGTTCCTGGCGGGATACCTGCCAGATCTACCTGTATTTCAACCACGCCTTCATCGTCAGTAGAACCGTTTTCTGTTCTATGTTCAATGCTAAAAGTGATTTTTTTCCCTTCTAAATCTCCTATTTCTTCATCAAACTCAGAAAGTTCGGCGGAAGCGGCAATAGTAGAACCCGTAGTACCAGAAAGGGGACCTGTATAAGTGAGAGAGCTATTCTCTTTCAAAATCTCAAAGGGGTTAGAATCAGAAGAGCCGGAAAAATATTCGTCTCCTTCGAAAATAACCAAAATAGTATAATCTCCAACTCCCTGGTCTAAAACTAGATCAACCTGGGCTATGCCTTCTTCATTGGTTATAGCTGAAATCTCTTGGGTCTCTAAGGTGAAAATTGCTTCTTTACCTTCTAGGCCTTGTTGAGTGGACTGGGCAACCAATTTTGCCTCCAGACTAACTGAATCAGAATATTGCCCAGACAAAGCGCCCTGATAAGCAATTTCAGTAGATATTCTCTCTGTTTCTTGAGTTGGAGGAACATAATAGGCAAAAAGCAAAAAGGGAAACAGAATTGCCGGCAGGACTGCCAATATTATCTTTTTGTTGAATTTTCTCATAGTTATTTTAAAATAATTAATTTTAAACGACCTTTATTTATTTCACTTCTTCCCAATTAATAAAACCCGCATTCCCGCTGACTGGAAAATAAGGAGGGGGCTGATAACTTAATCTGCTATCAAAACTGATTTTACTTTGCTGATAGCCGGAAATAATCTGTTCGTCATCGTCCACCCAAGTAAAAGTCCATTCTCCTTTGGAAATAATGGAGCCATAAATTTCAATGGAATTCTGAACTGCATAAGTTTGATAAGGAGAGGTGTCCCAAAGGGGATAAAGATAACGCATTACTTTTCCTTCTTTGGCCAGAAGAGCAGCTTTTATTTTTAAAGGATCGTTGTCAATCCTGAGAGGAATTAAAATATCTTTTTGAGCAATCAATCCTAAAAGAGAATCCGAGTCTCCATATTCTATATTACCATTTATAATTACTTTAGCAGCGCTTTCGGGCAGATAGGGAAGTTTGGCGGCAATTACTGTTGCTCTCCCTTGGATAGTTCCTGACACCCAAAGATTATCTTCAACAAAAATCGGCTGGCAAATAGATGACAAAGAATAGGTCCCTATCTCTTGAATGGTCTTGATAGTATTTGATTCATTCACCCATTTTTCCATATCCCAACCCCAGACCGGAGTTTCTAATTCTGTTATTTTATAAATTTTAAAGCTATCTCCCAAAAACTCTATCTTGTATCCTTCAGCTCCGGAAGGCCCAAAATAATAATCAGGTTGGGACTTTTGCCTAAGAGTATCTAGATCTTCCAAAATAGTGGTGAAGTCTATTTTTGATACTTCTTCTGAGGTAAAAAATTTCCAAAGCCCTTCTGTCCCTTCCTGGCCTGCTCCCCAAATTCCTGGCTTCTCTTGAGAAGGAAAGCAACCGTGCTTTGGTTTACAAGTATAAACCTCGTTGGCCGAAGAGAAAAGGGAATTCTGGGAACCATCCATACGAATACCAATATTAGAATGGACTAATCCCTTTACTTCTTCAGAAGCACCAAACCAAACATCCTCATCGGTCAGAAAAGCATATTGGCTTAAAGGAATCTTACCGTAAATCACTTTTATTATCCTTTCTAAATCAGGATATTCAGCTGAAATGCCGGTAGATTTAATCTCAGCGTTGGGAAAGCAGTCATTGGGCGGAGTGATTTCTATTTGGTATTGGCCGACTACTTCTCCTCCAACTTCATAATCTTTTACCAAATCGAAATCGTAATCCTCCGGTTCGTGAAGTAAGTGCCAGCTGGCATAATTTATTCCAGCTTCGGCAATTTGTAAAGCTTCTTCCATGGCTGCCTTTTGACGAGATTGACGCTCTTGGAGCAAAATAAAACCTGTAAGTGCTCCTAATAGAATTAGAAACAAGGCGCCGGAAACTAAAGCTAAGGTAACAATATTTCCTTGATTATTTCTTTTTTCAATCATCTTAATTATAAATTTCTAAACCGGATAAGACTCTCTAAAACAAAGGAGGAAGGGAGACGGAAAGGATTAACATTAACTTCCAAATAGAGCTTTATCATCTTAGTATCTTTTTTCCTGGCCGGGGAGGCCAGTTCCTCTCCTTTTTCATCGTAGTATTTAAAAATCGGCGGGACATTTTGGATACAACGGGATAAATAAATTTCCGTTGACTCCAAAGAATATTCAGGGGGGAAACCTTCGGGATCAGTAATTTCTTTAATAAGGTCTGTTCCCTGAATATAGTATTTCACTCTTTCTGTCTTTGAGTCTTGATCAATGTCTGAATAAAAGATAACTTCGAAATTCTCTGCTTTTTCAATGATATAAGAACCATCTTCCCCGGGTTTTGCTTCTCGAATCTCCTTAATCATTGTTTCTACGGCTTTCTGGGCTTCTCCTACTGCTTGAGATTGTTCCCAAATATAATAATGAACTCGATAGCTATAAACAATAAAGCCAACAATAATTCCCATAGCTATACTAAAAATGACAATAGTAATAAGAGTTTCTGT
>CAZUVP010000005.1:7059-11602 GCA_964623855.1 uncultured Candidatus Saccharibacteria bacterium
TTTTTGGGGTTATTAAACATTTTTCTAGATAGGCGTAAGCTCCACAGTTATTAATTTATCCTCGCCTTGAGAAATCAAGATTTCTTCTTGATGGATTGAATAACCGCTTGCTTGAACCTCTAAATTATAAGTGGAAGGTACTAGGGGGGCAAAAAAAGCCTGACCCTGCTCATTGGTAGGATGAGTTTCGTCGTAGTCCAGATCAAAAAGACGGCAGCTGCCGCCAAAAATAGGATCCGAGGTGTAAGCATCCAGAACAGTTATTAAAAGACTATTTTCTGGTTCCAAAATTAATTTCACAGTTTTATTCTCTCCGGGTAGCAAATCTATTGGCTGAGAAGGGTCGGTTTGAGCCAAATCATAATAAATTGAGGAAATTGAGAAATAATAAGAATCAAATTCTAGTTCGGAAAGAGCAGCCGTCCCCGAAGCATTAGTAAGGTCTGAATGAAAGTATTTATAAATAGGGTCTCCTTCAGCATCCCTTCCCACTAATTTATCTCCCCAAACGGTAAAAGAAATACCGGGAATAATTGGGTAACCCTCGGTTTCCGGTCCCACGGTTTCTACTTCAATTTGGCCCAATTCGTCCATCTGGAAACCAATATCTTTAACTTCATTTTCTCTAACTTCTGGATGTTCTTTTTCCGGCTCTTTAATGGTAATCTCTTCCCCGTTAAAATAATAGACCTCACCCTCGCCATAAGTTTCTTCTTCGTAACCAAAAGCGGTGATTTTTACTTTATAGTACTGAAGGAAAAGAGAAAAATTATATTGGCCGTCACCTGGTTGCTGAGTGGCTATAACAACTTCTGTTTCTGGATCAATGATTTCTATTCTGGGGAAAGGAACTGTCTCAGAACTGGCGTCGACCACTGAAACCGAAAGAACTCCTGACGTTTCCTCACATTCTTGGCTTATGGTTTTTGGAGCCACATCAGTAGATAGACTAACTTTTCCTTGGCTGCCTTGCTTCCAAGAAACTTCCACCTTCACTCTTTTGTAATCAATATCAGTATCTTCGCAGTTGTCAGCGTCGCCTAAACCATCAAAAGGGTCAATAACCGGAATAATAGTAGTGGTAATAGTATATTTACCATCAGAAGTAGTGGCAGTTTTGACAATTTCTCCTTCTGGCAAATATTTTACTTCTGGATAAAAAAGATTCCTAATTTCTTCGATCTTTTGGTTACAGATAGCAGTAGCTGTAACTCTGGCGCCAGATTGAGCAATAATCTTCAAGCTTAATTGGTAAGCACCAAAAATTCCCCAAAAAACAATAAACACCAGAACCATGCCCACTAAAACATCTATAAATGTGAAGCCTTTCATCTTTATTTAAAAAGCGCCAAGCATTGAGTACATTGGCTGAACCATTGATATGGCAAAGAATCCAATGACTACTCCGATAATAATCATCAGGACGGGTTCAATTACCGAAGCCAGATTCTTTGTGGCATTACCTACCTCATCTTCAAAAAAATCTGCCAATTTGGCTAGAATCTTTGAACTCTCTCCGGTTTCTTCTCCCACCTCAATCATCTGAAAAACTACTAAAGGATATATATCCTTGCAAGTTTTTAATGCTTCTGATAACTTTCCCCCTTTTTTCACCTTTATAGCAGCCTCCTGAATTGCTTCTTTGTAATAAACATTTCCCAGGACTCCGGCTGTAATTTCCAAAGACCTAACAATAGGAATGCCAGAAGCTATCAGAGAGCTTAATGTCCTTACCGTATAGGCAGAGTTTGTTTTTTTAATAAGAACCGAAATGACTGGAAATTTTAACAATAAAGTGTCAATAATTTTCTTGCCAACTTTGCTTTTGGAAGCCATCCAAAAAAGTAAAAACAAGGCAATTATTATAATAATCGCCAAATACCACTTTTCAGCCAAAAAGGTTCCTAGGCCTATCACTAATTTAGTGGTTACCGGTAGATCAATCTCTAGTTCTTCAAAGGTTTCTCCTAACTGAGGAATCACCATGACTAACATTAAAACTCCTATGCCGACCATTGCTAAAATTATGACCGCCGGATACATGAGGGCCCCTTGAACTTTTGACTTTAGCTCGTGCTCTCTTTCCATCTGTTGGGTTAAAACCGTCAAAACTTTTTCCAAAGTCCCTGACTCTTCGCCAACTTTTATCATGTTTCGAAAGAGTTCAGAAAAGATATCGGGATGGTCTTTAAGAGTTTCTGAGAAATTTTTTCCCTTAACCACCTTCTCTCTGATATCCAAAAGAGCTTTTTTCAACTTCTGGCTTTTAGCCTGTTCAAATAATGTGTTCAGGGCACGAGGAAGAGGAAGCCCGGAAGCTATCATAACCTGGAGGTTCCTGGTGAACATCATTTTTTCCGTCAGGGATACTCTTTCCAGAAAAGGCAGGGAAAGTTCTAATCTCTTTTCTTTTTTTTCTTTTGCCGGTTCCGCCCTAATTAAAATAAAACCTTGCTGTTTCAAGGTTTTGGCTAAGGCCTGAATGTTTGTAGCTTCAGTAATACCGGACTGCTCTTCCCCTTCTAAAGATTTAGCAGTAAAAGAATATTTTGGCACTTTTATTCAGCGATAACTCTTAATATTTCCTCAATAGAGGTAATGCCTTGGGCAGCTTTTATAAAGCCGTCTTCTATCATCGTCCTCATGCCCTCTTTTTGGGCTTGCTGCTGGACTTGGTCAGAGGCGGCTTCTTTGACAATCAGTTCTTTGATGGTTTCGGTAATAGGCAAAACTTCATAGATTCCGATTCTGCCTTTATAGCCTTCAGGATTGTCTTTTGACGACTTTGGGCGAAAAAAAACAATATCTTTGAGAGCTTGTTTCTCTTTGGCTAATTTCTCTTCTCTTAAAATCTGTAATATTCTTTCTGAATCACAGTATTTTTTCAGATTCTTGATTTCTAAATCCTTTAAATAATACTTCTCCTTGCTCCCAGCAAACTTTCTAACCAATCTCTGGGCCAAGATTATGTCTAAGGTCGATGAAATCAAAAAGGGTTCAGCTTTCATATCTATCAGTCGGGGGATGGCGCCGGCTGCCGAAGTGGTATGTAGGGTTGATAAAACCAGGTGGCCGGTAAGAGCAGCGTTAATAGCCAAACTGGCAGTTTCGTTATCTCTTATTTCTCCGACCATAATGATATCCGGGTCCTGACGCACCAGAGACCGAAGGCCGGAGGCGAAAGTTAAACCGATTTTGGAGTTGACCTGAGTTTGGTTTATTCTGGGCATCCGGTATTCAACCGGATCCTCAACTGTGGAAATATTAACTCCTGGGACATTTAATATCTCCATCATTGAATACAAGGTAGTCGTTTTCCCGCAGCCAGTGGGGCCGGTAACTAAAATCATGCCTACGGGTTTCCTCAAATTGTCCTGGATATTTTCCAACGCGTCCCCCCTCAGTCCCAACTGTTCTAGAGTAAAGGCCTTGGCGGTTTCAGGAAGTAGACGCATTACAATCTTCTCCCCGTCAAAAACTGGAAGGATGGAAACTCTAATGGAGTATTTATAGTCCTCTGTCTCAATTTTAAAACGACCGTCTTGTGGTAATCTGTGCTCATCTAGTTTTAAATTGGCCAGCACTTTTATTCTGGCGACAATTCCAGAAGCTGCTTGTTTTGGGAGAACCATAGCATCGCGAAGAATACCGTCTATTCTATACCTGACTATCACTTCTTTTTTAGTCGGCTCGATATGAACGTCGGAAGCTCTCTCTAAAATAGCGTGTTTTAAAAGAGTGTCCACTATCCTAACCACTGGCATTTCTTCTGCCATTTTTTTCAGTTCGGCTTTCTCTCCGGTTCCTTCTCTTACTTCTTCTTTAATGGTCTTTATCCCCTTGGCTTCCTTTTTGATTATATCTCCAAATTCAGCCTCTAGAGTTTTTTGATATTGGCGAAGAACATTTTTAATGCTTTCTGTCGTAGTCAAACGGGGAAGAATTTTTAATTCCGGCTCCTTTTTCTTAATAAACTCCACAGTTCTTAAGTCCTCGGGGTCAAGCATAGCTACTTCTAAGTTATTCTCTTTCTTCCTGAAAGCCACGATATTATGGGAACGAGCAATTGGCTCTGGAATAATTTTTAACACTTTTTCATCAACTTTTTCTTTCGCCAAGTCAACGAAAGGAACGCCCAAGATGTAAGCATTCATTTTGGTCAGCTCTTCTTCAGAAATAAGACCTTCCACAACCAAAACATCGCTTAATTTCTTACCAGTTTTTTCCGCTTTCTTTTTGGCTTTATCAAACTGATCTGTCGTTATCAACTTGGCATCTAAAAGAAAAGCTTTCAGTTGTTGGTTTTCGACTCGCATAAATATTAGCCAAGAGCCTTTTTAATTTTTACCATCACCTCTTCTAAACTGTAGTTAGCCTTCACCAAGTAAGTAGTGGCCCCCATTTTTAGGACCTTATCTATATCTTCCAATCCTTCTAGATTAGTTAAAACAATAACTGGGATATCTTTGGTTTCTTTATCTTCTTTTATTTTTTTCAAAACAGAGAAACCGTTAACTTTAGGTAAAATTAAATCAAGAAGGAT
>CAZUVP010000006.1:0-10775 GCA_964623855.1 uncultured Candidatus Saccharibacteria bacterium
ATTATCAAGCCTAAACTAATCTGTACCCTGGGAAATTTTTCCACAGGGTATATTATGGAAAAATACGGCTTAAGAGAAAAAATTCAGGGAATAAGCAAAATTCACGGCCAGGTTTTTGAGATAGAAAGCCTTTTTCAGAAATTGAAAATTATTCCTCTTTACCATCCGGCTGTGGCGACTTACAATATTAACATGAAAGAAATTTTGAAAAATGATTTTAAAATATTAAAAGATGAGAGCCTCAAACAAAACAATTGAATTTAAAACTAAAGACCAGTTGGAATTCATTGATATTACAGACAAAGTAAGGGATTTTGTTCGGGAAAGTCAGATAAAAGAGGGGATTGTCAATGTCCAATCCCTCCACACCTCAGCCGCTCTCATAGTTAACGAGAACGAGCCCCTTTTGATAGAGGATTTTAAAAAGAATTTAAAAACTACCGCCCCCTTGGATTTAGAGTATAGTCATGACGATTTAACCAAGAGAACGGTTAATGTTTGTCCCGACGAATGCGTTAACGGCCACGCTCACTGCAAAGCCATTCATCTATTAGTCTCGGCCACTCTTAATTTGATTAAAGGAGAAATACAATTGGGGCAGTGGCAAAGAATTTTCTTTGTTGAGTTAGACAAATCAAGATTAAGAAAAGTTCAAATTCTCATTCTGGGAGAATAAGAGAATAAAAATGAACGGAGACACAATTCTTAAAGTAGATAATTTAAGGGTAGAAATTGACAAAAAAAAGGTAATTGAAAATTTAAGCTTCGAGGTAAAAGAAAAGGAAACCTTGGTAATTTTAGGCCCTAACGGAGCGGGAAAAACCGTCTTGCTTAGAACTTTATTGGGTTTGGTTCCTTATCGGGGGGATATCAAGTGGAGGTCAGGAATAAAGATTGGTTATGTTCCTCAAAGATTACCTTTGATTAAGGACATTCCTTTAAGCATCGAAGAATTTTTTAATTTAAAAAAAACCTCAACAAAAGAAATTTTGGAACTTTTGGACTCGGTAGGAATAAAAGTTCCGAATGTCCTAAAGCGGGGGATTGGCGATTTTTCTTCAGGCCAATTCCAAAGGATATTGGTTGCCTGGGGGTTGGTCTCAAATCCCCGAGTTTTACTTTTCGACGAACCAATGGCCGGAATTGATATCGGGGGAGAGGAGACGATTTACAACCTTCTAGAGAAACTGAAAAAAGAGAGAGACTTAACCATTCTTTTGGTTACTCATGATTTAAGCATCGTCTATCGAGAAGCCACAAATGTTCTCTGCTTGAATAAAAAAATGTTATGTTATGGTCTGCCGAGAGAAATTTTAACTCCCCAAAATTTATCTCAACTTTTTGGCGGAAAAATAAAATTCTACCAACACAAAGATGCCAAATCAATTTATACTTAGTTTAATCACCGGAATTTTTATTGGCGGAATAGCCGGGTTCTTGGGGACTTTAATGCTCCAAAAAAGAATGGCTTTGGTGGCAGGTCCCCTGGGTCACCTGGCGCTGCCTGGTATTGCTTTAGCTTTATTATATGGTTTTAATGTTTCCTTGGGAGCTTTTCCTTTTATTATTTTGGGAATAATTTTAATTTGGCTTTTTGAATTAAGGACCAAACTGCCTATGGAGGTTTTAACAGCCGTAGTTTTTGCTTCGGGGGTGGCAATTTCATTCTTATTTCTGCCGATTAAACAAGCCGAAGCCGCTTTAATTGGCGATATTTCGAAAGTTGGCTCTTGGGAGACAATAATTTCAGTTATTTTATCTATTTTGCTCTTCTTTATAGTCAGAAAAATTTTTCCCAAAATGACTTTAATTAATATTTCTGAAGATTTAGCTAAAGCAGAAGGAATAAATGTTAAAAAATATAATTTTCTTTATTTGGGATGTGTTGCTATTATTGTTGCCTTGGGAGTAAAACTGGTTGGTGGACTTTTGACCGTTGCTTTGGTGGCTATCCCGGCAGCGACGGCCAGAAATTTAAGCAGAAATATTAAAGAATATAGTTTTTTCGCCCTGTTTTTGGGAATGTTCTCAGCTGTTTTGGGAATTTTTCTTTTCAAGATTAGTCAATTTTCAGCCGGGCCCATGATTATTTTAGCAAACACTTTCTTTTTTTTAATTTCTGTATTCTTCAAAAGAAGTTAACAATTTCTTGACAAAGTCTATTACGGGTATATACTCATTAAAGGAAAAGTAATCAAAATTAAAAAACATGAATATAAATGAAGATTGGATAAAAGAAATCAAAAAAAGAGTAAACCGAGTGCCTGTTTCTGGTGGGCGCTCTAATAAGTTGGGGAGAATTAGTTTTGATGATTTGGTTTTTTTGCCCGCCCAGCTTGTCAAAAAACCGGTGGATTATTTTAAAGAAGAGGTTTCAGCCAAAACAGTTATCGGAAAGAGAAGCAAGAAACCGGTTGAGCTGGAAACTCCGATTGTAATAGGAGCTATGTCTTTTGGCGCTTTGAGCAGGGAAGCAAAAACTGCTTTAGCCAAGGCTTCAACTCTGGCAGGCACCATGGAAAATACGGGCGAGGGAGGGATGCTACCGGAAGAAAGAGAGTTTTCCAAAAAGCTAATTATCCAATATTCAACCGGCCGCTTCGGAATAACAGAGGAGATTTTAAAAAAGGCAGATGCTGTCGAAATAAAAATCGGCCAAGGAGCTAAACCTGGTCAAGGAGGTTTATTGCCGAAGGAAAAGGTGACTGATGAAATTGCTAAAGTGAGGAATATCCCAATTGGGAAAGATATTCATTCGCCAGCTTACCATCTGGACATAGAAGCCATTGAGGACCTAAAAAAGAAAGTTGACTGGTTAAGAGAATTGACCGAGGGAGTGCCGATTATTATTAAATTGGGGGCAGGTGATGTCGAGAATGACGTTAAGCTGGCAGTAAAAGCTAACTCTGATATAATTGCTATTGATGGCCTAGAAGGGGGAACGGGAGCAGCTCCGGAAGTAATGTTAAATGAAGTTGGAATTCCAACAATTGCCGCTTTAGTTAAGGCCAGAGAGACATTAGATAAAATTGGGGCAAAACAGGAGCTTTGGATAGGCGGTGGATTAAATAAAGGCGGAGATTTTGCCAAAGCTTTGTCTTTAGGAGCCGATGCAGTATTTGTCGCCTTTCCGCTATTGATTGCTATGGGTTGTACTTATTGTCAGCAATGCTATTTAGGAAAATGTCCAAAGGGAATTACTACTCAAGATCCGGAATTAAGAAAAAATTTAAATATTGAAGAAGCGGCAAGAAATATTTCAGCATACATAAAAAATTCTACCCAAGAAATAAAAATGGTTGCCGGTGCTTGCGGGGAAAATAACATTCATAAATTAAATAAAGGTCATTTAAGAGCGTTAAATCCAGAAATTGCAAAAATTTCAGGAATTAAATTAATCTAAAAAACATTTATGTCATACAAAATAAACAAAGAAAAATGTTTGGGTTGCGGGCTTTGTGTCACAGAATGTCCAGGTGGTACGGAATTGAAAGAAGACGGCAAAGCGGAAGTTATTGATTCAGAAAAACTGGAAGAGTGTGGAGGAGAAAGTGTTTGCCCTTACGGAGCGATCGAGAAAATTAAATAATTTCCTCTCCCAACTCATTTTTACTTAATAAAAATTCGATGATCGAGAAAGAAAAATAATATGCTCAATGAATCTTCGATTCATTTCGATCTTCAATAAATTTTAAATTTATTTCGATGGTAGAATTAACCGATCAAAATTTTGAAGAAATGGTTTTGAAAAACGAAAAGCCGGTTCTTGTAGATTTTTACGCTGAGTGGTGTTCTCCTTGTTTTGTCCTTGGACCGATTTTAGAAAAGGTGACAAAAGAATTTGACGACAAATTAATTTTTGCCAAAGCCAATTTAGATAACATTCCTCTCGTGGCCCAAAAGCTCGGCATCGACAGAATTCCTTTTGTCGTGCTTTTTAAAAGCGGAAAGCCGGCGAGTGGATTTATGGGAGTGAAGCCGGAACCCGTGGTGAGGGAAATTTTGGAAAAGATGCTTAATGAAAATCCTGACGAACAGGCAATAGAAGAAATAATAAAAGGATACCAGGAGTATGCGGAGAGTCAGGGACTGAAACTCAATCCGGACAGAGAAGTGGTCAAAGGAATAGCCAAGGGCCTCTTGGCAAACGAGAAAAAATACGGCCAAAGATATTGTCCTTGCCGAAGGGTGGCAGGAAATAAAGAAGAGGACCAACCCAAAATCTGTCCTTGCGCTTTTCACAAAGAAGAAATTGAGAAAGACGGCCACTGTCTTTGCAACCTTTTTATAAAGTAGGCCTGCCTGCGCAGACAGGGCTGTGCATAACCTTAATTTTTATCGGGGTTTGACAAAAGTTGACCTCGTTTTTTTATGAAGGTAAAATACAATAATCTTTATTATTTTTCTCTTCTAACAGAGATTTTTTATCACTATGGCCCAGAATCACATAACAAAAATTAAAAAAAGAGATGGGACAGTAGTAGATTTTGACCAGAGTAAAATTACCAAAGTTATTTTCAAAGCAATTACTGCCACCGGACAGGGCGATGGGGTTCGTTCCAAGAAACTTTCTGAAAAAGTTGTCCAAATCCTGGACAGGAGATTCAAAAAAGAAGAGATTCCTGATGTTGAGCAAATTCAAGACATTGTTGAAGAGACACTAGTTCTGGAAAATTTAGTTGAGACAGCTAAAGCCTACATATTATATAGAGAACAGAGGAGAAGAATCAGAGAAGCAGTAACAATTTCTGAAGAGGCAGTAGACAGAATGGATCAGTATCTTGGAAAGCTTGATTGGGAAATTCAGGAGAACGCCAACATGGCCTTTTCTCTGCAGGGATTAAATCATTATGGCGTTTCTTACATTGTTAAAAAATATTGGCTTAACAAAATTTATCCGAAAGAAATTAGAGAGGCCAATGAATCAGGAGATTTACATTTACACAATTTAGATACCCTAGGTCCCTACTGTGCCGGTTGGGACCTTTACGATTTATTATTGAAAGGCTTTCGCGGTGTGCCGGGAAAAGTTGAAACAAAACCTGCCAAGCACTTCCGGGCCATCTTGGGTCAATTGGTAAATTTTCTTTACACTCTTCAAGGAGAAGTAGCGGGAGCTGTGGCTGTTTCCAATTTTGATACGTTACTGGCGCCTTTTATCCGTTACGATAATTTGAACTATCAGCAGGTAAAACAGGCCATGCAGGAATTCTTGTTTAATATGGCAGTTCCCACCAGAGTAGGCTTTCAGTGTCCGTTTAGTAATATAACCTTGGATTTAAAACCTTCTTCGGTTTTTGCCAAACAGCCTATTATCATCGGCGGCAAGCCCCAAAAGGAAACTTATGGGGAGTTTGAGGAGGAAATGAAAATTTTTGACAAAGCTTTTTATGAAATCATGCTGGAGGGAGATAGGCTCGGCAGGCCATTCCAATTTCCAATTCCGACCGTAAACATCACCAAAGACTTTCCTTGGGAGGAACCTGCTTTTGATTTTCTTTTTGAAGCATCAGCCAAATACGGAATAAACTACTTTGCCAACTATATAAATTCTGAAATGAATCCGGAAGACGTAAGAAGTATGTGCTGCAGGTTGCGTTTGGATTTGACCGGTCTTTATAACCGTGGTGGGGGAGGATTGTTTGGGTCAGGGAGCAAGACCGGAAGCATTGGCGTGGTTACCATAAACCTGCCCAGGATTGGGTTTTTGTCAAAGACCAAAAAAGATTTTCTGGAAAGGTTAGGGAAGCTGATGGATTTGTCTAAAGAAAGTCTGGAGATAAAAAGAAAGACCATAGAAAACTTTGTTGAAAAAGGTTTGTATCCATACTCTCGTTTTTATCTGTCGGATATTAAAAAAGCCAGAGGAGGCTATTATTCTAATCACTTTGCCACAATCGGATTGGTGGGAATGAACGAAGCCGCTCTGAATTTTATTGGTGAAAATGTTGCTTCAAAAAGGGGGAGAAGTTTTACTTTGGAAGTTTTGGATTTCATGCGGCAAAAACTGGTGGAGTATCAGAAGGAAACGGGAAACATCTATAATTTGGAGGCCACACCGGCAGAATCAACGGCATACAGATTGGCTTTAAAAGACAGGGAGATGTATCCGGAAATTATAGCCGCCGGCACCAAAAAGGAGCCTTATTATACAAATTCCAGCCAGTTGCCGGTAAACTACACAACAGATCTTTTTGAAGCATTGAAACTCCAAGACGATATTCAGTGTAAATACAGCGGTGGGACGGTTCTGCATTTTTTCCTTGGAGAAAAGATTTTCGACATTCAGACGGTGAAGAACTTAATCAAAAAAGTTTTCAGTAATTTTCATCTTCCTTATATAACTCTAACTCCCACTTTTTCAATTTGTCCCACTCACGGCTATATAGCTGGTGAACACTTTACTTGTCCTAAATGCACGATTGAACAACCCTGTGAAGTTTATTCAAGGATTGTAGGATATTTGCGGCCGGTAATTCAGTGGAACGAAGGAAAACAATCAGAATTCCGTCAGAGAAAAGAGTTCAAGCTGCCCAAAACTTTAGTGGCAACAGGTCGATGAAATAAATTTCATGGTGGGAATAGGAGGTTTAGAAAAATCTACTCTTATTGATTATCCAGGGCAGGTTGCTGCCACTGTTTTTTTAATTGGTTGTAACTTCCGTTGCCCTTTCTGCTACTCAGCAGAATTGGTTCTGCCGGAGAAAATTAAGTCGCAGCCCAGGCTTTCAGAGGAAGATTTCTTCAAATTTTTGAAAGAAAGACAAGGGTTGTTAGAAGGAATAGTGATTTGCGGCGGGGAACCGACTATTAACAAAGATTTACCGGAATTCATTAAAAAGATTAAGGATTTGGAATATTTGGTAAAATTGGACACTAACGGCTCTAATCCTCAGATGCTGAGAAAATTAATAGACGAAAAACTAATAGATTATGTGGCTATGGACATAAAAGCTCCTAAGGAAAAATATGGAATGGTAACGGGCGGAAAGGCCTCCCTTAAAGATATTGAAGAAAGCGTTAAAATATTAAAAGAAGGGAAGGTGGATTACGAGTTTAGGACGACAGTCCTTCCCACGGTTCACACTAAAGAAGATATTATCAATATCGCCAAATGGATAGGGCCTGCCAAAAGCTATTTTCTTCAGAATTTTAGAGCGGAGAAAACTCTTGACCAAAAGTTTGAAAAAATTAAACCTTATCCGGAAGAACTTTTGAAAGAAATTCAGAAAGAAATTTCTCCTTATTTTGAAGTTTGCAAAGCAAGAGTTTAACACAACGTTTATTTGTTTTAAAATAGAACAATATGAATAAAGAGAAAGTTTCAATTATTGCCACTATATCCAATCTCTTTTTAGGAGGAGGCAAGCTTTTGATTGGACTTTTAATAAACAGTGCAGCTTTGATAGCAGAAGGCATCCACTCTACTTTGGATGTTTTTTCTTCTTTTATTACCTATTTGGGAATTAGAATTGCTAAAAAACCGCCGGACGAAAGACATCCTTACGGCCATCAGGCAGCTGAGACCTTGGGAGGCTTGGCAGTTAGTTTATTACTGGCGGTTTCTGGCATCTGGATTATATATGAAGGAGCTATCCATCTTGTCGAGAGAGAGGCAGCAGAAATAACTCTCTGGGGGTTTGCCATAATGATAGTTTCTATTATTCTTAATGAGATAATGGCTCGATTGAAGTTTAAATACGGCAGGCAGGAAGAGAGTTTGGCTTTAATAGCCGATGCTGAGCACTCCAGAGTAGACGTTATAGCTTCGGCAGGAGTTTTGGTAGGGCTGTTTTTAATCAGATATTTTTCCTTGGCTGACGGGATTATTGCTATTCTAATCGGAATCTATATTTTGAAGGAAAGCTTTGGAATCGGCATGGAAGTTACAGATAATTTGATGGGGGTCAAGGATGAAAAGGTAGAAGCTGAGATCAAAAGAATTTGCCAAGAGAAAAGCATCTCGGTTTCTGATTTAAAAACTAAGAAGTTAGGCTCAGCTGTTTCGGCCGAATTGCACATTAAGCTGAATCCCGAATTAAAAATAGAAGAAGCTGAAAGAATATCTCAGGAGCTCCAAAAGGACCTTCTTGAAAAAATAGAAAGATTAAAATATTTGATAATTAATATCGGTAGTCATGAAATAAAGGAAGGAATAGTAAGGCCCACCACCTTTAGTTGGGGTTGGAGAAGGGGATTTAGGTTTAAAGAAGAGGGATTTGGCAGAAGAATGGGCCGTGGGAGGAATCAGGGTTTAGGAAGGGGTCGGTTTAGAAAATTTTAAGGACTCTTGACTTAAATTTATGCTTAAATTAAGCTAAGCTAAGTTGTGGATAAACCCCGCACCTTTTCAGTAGCTTGTTTTATCAAAAGATATAATAACTTATATTAAAAAAGGTGCAGGGTAAAGGTCGTTTTTCAAGATTTAACTTTATTTTCTAAAAATCTATGGCAGAACAAGCTTATTGCGTTAAATGTAAAGCTAAAAGAGATATGGTAAACCCTAAAGAAGTACCAATGAAAGGAAAGGGCGGTACAAAGAGAAGAGCTTTAACCGGGACTTGCCCGAAGTGCGGAACTAAGATGTTTAGGATTTTAGGCAAGGCCTAAAGCGAAGAGGATTTTCGAAAGTCCTTAGACGCCCCGCCGGAAAATATTCTGGCGGGGTTTGTTTTATAGGATATAATGATTGAATGGAAAAGAAACCAGTTTTGATTATCTTAGGAATGCTTTTGATTCTAAACATCTTAGCTTGGCTGGCGGTTTATAATTTATCTCAATCGCAACTTTTGGAAGTTATTTTTTTCAATGTCGGGCAAGGCGATAGTATTTTTATTGAAACGCCTCAATTACACCAAATACTAATTGATGGAGGTCCCACATCAATCATTTTGGAAAAGCTGGGGAAGGCGATGCCTTATTGGGACAGAACTATTGATTTGGTTATTCTGACCCATCCCGAACACGATCATTACGGCGGTTTGATTGAAGTTTTAAAAAGATACAAAGTTGAGAATGTTTTATGGACAGGAGCTTTGAAAGAGACAGCTGAATTCCAGGAATGGCAGAAGCTGATTCAAAAAGAGCAGGCCCAGATATTTATTGCTCAATCCGGTCAGAAGATAATTTTGTCGGGGCCTGCCTGTGCAGGCAGGCTTACTCTCGACATATTACATCCTTGGGAGAGTTTTGAAGGAGCGGCCGTAAAAGACGTGAACAACACCTCAATCGTTGCCAGATTAGTTTACGGAGACAATTCTTTTTTTTTGACGGGCGACATTTACAAATCAACAGAGAGAAAAATTCTGGAAAAAGGGATTGATATTGATTCAGATATTTTAAAAGTCAGCCACCACGGAAGCAAGACATCTTCTGCTCCTGAGTTTATTGCTGCAGTTTCACCGGAGATTGCCGTTATCCAAGCAGGCTTGGGCAATGCCTACGGTCATCCACACTCCGAAACCTTGGAGATATTGGAGAAATATGATATAAATATTTTAAATACTGCTAAAATAGGAGATATTAAAATTATTTCAAACGGTAAAACATATGGAGTTTCCAATCTTTAAAACAAAAGTCAAAGGAGTAAATAAAAGGTTCGATCTGAACAATCCCGGGGAGCGACAGAAGTATTTTGAATTAAAAGCTGGAAAAGAAATTAAAAAACTGAGAGAGTATTTTAAAGAAGGAAACACTTTTATAGCTTATTTGCTGGGGAAAAAGAATTCTGGCAAAGGAACCTATTCTAAAATATTCGCCGAGATAATAGATCCTAATTTAGTAGAGCATTTTTCAATCGGAGATATGGTCAGAAAAATTGATAAAGAGTTGAAAGACAGAAAAAAGAAAAAGGAATTAATTGGATTTTTAGAAAGAAATTATCGTGGCTGGCGATCGGTTAAAGAATTGATTTCTACTCTGAAAGACAGAAACACCAAAACCCTACTGCCTACAGAATTAGTCCTGGCCTTGATTAAGAAAGAAATTGAAAAAAAGAAAAAGAAAACTCTTTTTATTGACGGATTCCCCAGGGATTTAGACCAGATAAACTTTACTCTCTTTTTCCGGGATTTGATTGGCTACCGTTATGATCCTGACATTTTTGTTTTGATTGATGTGCCCGAAGCCGTGATTGATGAGAGAATAAAATACAGAAGAATTTGTCCTTTATGCCAAACTTCTAGAAACTATAAATTATTGCCCACTTCAAAAATAAAATACGACACAAAGAAAAAAGAATTTTATTTACTTTGCGACAATCCGGATTGCCAAGGAGGGCGAATGGTGCCAAAGGAGGGGGACGCAGCTGGTATTAAACCCATAAAAGAAAGATTAAAGAAGGATGAAAAATTAATAGAACAGGCAGCTTCTCTTCACGGCATTCCCAAAGTATTTTTAAGAAATTCAATACCTAAATCCGTAGCCAGGGATTACGTCGACGATTACGAGATTACTCCGGAATATGTTTACGAGTGGGATGAAAAAAATAAAAAAGTGCAGATTAGGGAAAAACCCTGGATTATTCCCGATAGCAAAGGAAAGCCATCTTATAGTCTTTTGGCGGCTCCGGTGGCCCTTTCTATGATTAAACAGATTACCAAAGTTTTAGGACTTTGAAGGCAAAAGGCGATGAATCTAAAGATTTATCTTTATCCTTCCTCGGGCGGATGTCGTTGACATCCGCCCTTCGTCGGATGTATAATTAAATAGGCTCTGCTCTTTCTAGTTAAATCTGGTACAAAAGTTCTCTAAGGGAATCGGAGATGATCTCTGAC
>CAZUVP010000007.1:0-10687 GCA_964623855.1 uncultured Candidatus Saccharibacteria bacterium
CAGCCGATTTTTCGTCTTCTCGAGGAATAGGCAAATCAAAAGGATTTATATGGCTGGGGGAACTCAAAGACATATTGAAGAAAGATCCTCCCACAGCTTCAGCTAAATGCTTGTATTCGTTTTCCGGGTCTAAAATAATTACATCTACTCCCACCATTAAAGAACGAAGAATTTCCAGTTTTACAGCATAAGATTTTCCCGAACCTGCCTTGGAAAAAACCACGGAGTTGGCGTTTTCCAAAGAGAACCTGTCAAATAAGATTAAGGAATTATTATGGCGGTTGATTCCGTATAAAATTCCTTCGTTGGAACTCAAATCAAAAGAAACGAAAGGAAAGGTGGAAGACAGAGGGCCCGTGTTTATCGAGGTATGGACCGTCAGCCGGTCCAGGCCGTAGGGAGCTGTTGTGGTGAATCCTTCTTTTTGCTGGTAGAGGGCGGGCTTTACGTAAATCAGTCTGGATTCCAAGATTGAACGCAAAGTAGTCTCAACCTCCTCAATCTCCTTTAAATTTTTGCCGTAAACAGTCAGATACAAGCCAAACTTGAACATCCTCTCTTGGGCCGTCTGCAGTCTGTCTCTCAAACTTTCCAGGTCCTGGTAAGCTGTTTCCAGGGCCGGGTCTCTGACTAGGCCTTTTTCTTGCCTTTCCATCAATTCTGCTTGGACCTCAGTCACCCTTTTCCTTAATCGTTTTAAAATCTGGCCGGTTTCTATAGGATGAATATGGAAACTAATATCCATGGGGGTATCTAAGTTTATCACCGGAGAAAACCAGGCCGTACTCAAATACCTGGGATAAGAAAAAATAAAGTAAGACTTGGTAAATCTTCCCCCGAGCTTCAAGTGTCCGGAGGTTATTAAAATAGAAGAGGGAGCAATGATGTCTTTTGCTTCGATACTTGGCGCCTCAAATATTTTCTCTGGTACTTCTCCTTTCTTTTTTAAAAAAGGTAAACCTATCATTAAAATAAAATTTATTTTACTAATTCCGAAGGAATTTCAGGATAATAACCCACTTCCGATTCCTCCGGATGATACAAACTCCAGAAAAGCTCAATCAGTTCGGGGGTATTCAAAGGAATACACTGCAGCCCGCATCTTCTCAGGCCCAGAGCCACGAACTCCATTCTCTGCCAAAGCTGGGATTTTGCTCTTTGAAATTGGGTTCCTGCACCAGTTTTCTTCATTCCCGGAATCTCAATTAAAGAAAAAGGCACTACTACAAAGAAGTTTTTAGCTAATATCTGGCCGCCGGCAATCAATTCCTTTATGAATTTGTGATATTCGGCCGTCTGTATTTTTAATAATTCGTTTTCCTGTTTTTTTTCTAACTCTTTTAATTTATCCAAGTACCCCGTTATGTTTAGAATTCTTGACTGGACAACTATTTCCAAAGAAAAATCCAAAGAATTAAGAAAGCTTTGGAATTGGTAGATTATAGCTTGCTGTTCTTCGTCTGATTTTAGAGCAAAATTCTGAGAAGAAACCATAGTTATTCCCCTCAAAGATTTGTTTTTCAAAACAACCACCCCTTCTTTGATTTGGTCTAATTCTAAAAGTTGTTGGGTCGGAGCTTGCGGCATATTACTCTATTTAGTTTCTATTTTAGTGTGTAATTTTTTTAATTGGCTCTTTTCGGCTATCTTCAAAGGAAGCTCTTCTTCTTTTTCTCCCTCCTTCTTTTTCTTCTCTTCTTTTTTGTATACCTCTGGCGCTGCTTGTTCTTTCTTCCGCCAAATATAAATCTTTGGAGTTAGACTAAAAGTCAGAAAGTTCCCAATTATTGTGGGCAGGGACTTGCCGCTTATCTTTAAAAAGGCAAAAGCTAAAGCTCCCAGCCCCAAGACCACGCAGGAAATTATAAAGATATAGAAAGGAAAAGTGAAATAGATGACAAAACAGACGGCTCCGGCCATAGCTAAATAAGTGAATTGTTTGAAAGTGAGAGGACCAATTATTTTGGCCTCGTGTTCAATAAATTGAGGGACGGTGTAGCGCATATAAATAAAATTTCTAAATCCTAATATCTAATTTCTAAACAAATCCCAAATTCAAATATCAAATGTTTAAAAAGTTTTTTAATTTAGGATTTTATTATTTGATATTATTTAGGATTTCGGATTTCGTGCTTCGGATTTATTACTCTATGGGCTCTCTGTATGTGTCTTTGCGGGGAGGCGTTTTTTCTTCCTTGTCCTCCGTAGCTTTAGCAAAGGAGGATTCTCCTTCTTCTACTTTTGGAGGTGGCGTGGTTTCTATTTTGTAAAGCTCTTCTAAAGCCGGCCTAACTGGATAGAAGACAAACCTATTAAGTTCTTGAGTTACTTTTTTTGCTACTTCTTTTTTCAAACCCAAATCTTTTTCTAACGCTTCTGAAAAATCTTCTGGAGGCAAAACCCCGACTAAAACCTGGCCAACATATTCAACAATTTCATCAAGGTCCTCTTCAATTCCGTTTTTCTGACAAATTTCGTAAATATTGTCACCGGTTTCCTCAGAAAAAACCGCATCCTTTAACTCTTGAGGGAGTTTTTCATAAAGTTTCCAAAATTGTTCCGAGGTATATTGTTTTGTCATAACTCTTGACAAATTTTAATTATAATGTATAATATAGATAGTTAGAAAGCCACATAAAAATAAGGAGGTGTAAAAATGGGGTTTTTGACAACATCACCAGAAGTGGAGGCAGAAGAACAACTCAGGAAGGTGCTTCTCGAAAAAGGAGTCACCGAAGGGAAGTTACAGTCTATGGCCAAAACTCACTACAAGGTGGAACTAAGGGCCTTTCATACTGAAAGGGCCGCCCACCACCGGGAGAAGACCGTAGGCTATATGCTGCGAACAGGAGTAGCTGAGACTCGCATAGCTACAGCCGAAGCTCTTCTGCGAGGCCCGCAGACTGTAATGGCAGCTGAAAAGGCCAAGCAGGAAGCTCAAGCTGAAGCCGGTGTGGCCTCGGCTAACGCTGATGCTGCAGAAGCAGCAAAAGCCAAAGCTGAAGCTGAAGCCAGGGAGGCTCAAGCTAGGGTTGGCCAAGTTAAAGCTGAGACTGAAAAAGCTCAAGCTGAAGCCAGGGAAGCTCAAGCTGAAGCTAATAAAACTCAAGCCGAAGCAACAAAAGCCCAAGCTGATGAGCGAAAGGCCCGAGCTCAGCACAACAAGCAGCCTACTTAATAGTCCTAACTTCTTGCCTACCACTTAACGAGGGGTAAAAGAGAGCGTTCTCGCTTAATTTTGCCCCTTGTTTTATTTTGTAACGATCTTTACCAATAAAAACTTATTTTTCTTTCTTTATTTTTCTAATTCTTTTTCTTACATTTTTATATTCTTCTTTTATTTGTTTCCCCCCTTCTCTTTCAGCTCTTCTAGATTTCTCCGCCTCTTCTTTTATTTTTCTTTTTCCTTCCACGTCCTCTTTTCTAGATATTTCTTGTCCTGTCCAAGTATCAATTTCTTTATATATCTCATTTAACCTTGTGTTAAGGCCATTTAAGCTTTCTTGCGTTTCTTCAACTTCCACCCTTCTTGCTGGTATTAACCTCATTTCTATTTCACTGATTAATCCTTCTTCTTCCGGGCTTTTTGCCGCTTTCGCTTTGAGAGAAGTTAATCGTTGCTCCAATTTATTTATCTCTTTGTTAAGAATTTCAAAGCCTTTTTCTTTTTTACTGATACCAGTGATATATTTCTTACCTTCTTTTATTTTATTTCTTATTATTCTTGGCATCCCCTTCTGTTCTTTTGGCCATTCCCCCAAGCTTATTGAGGAAGGAGACTCTCTTTCTTTGCTTATTTTTTGAGCCAACTCTTCTTCTGCCCATATTTCTAATTTGGGCTCTTCTATTGCTCCGCTAATTTCTTTTATTCGGCGGACTTTTCTTCTTAATTCTGGCAAAAGTCGCTTAAATTCTGACTGTTCCTCAGCCGACCTCAGGGGATTGCGTTTTAGCTGCCGATATCTTTGTAAACCACTAATAGCTGTTTTTTTGATGTCTTCTGACTCATTTTTAAGCCTTTCTATTTCATCTAAAACTGGCCTTACTTCTTTTTCTAAACTATTAAATTTTCTCTGTTCCTCAGCCGTCCTTAGCCCTTCGCCTCTTTTCAATTTATCTCTTAATTCTTCATAACGTCGTTTCTTGTCGCTATAGAAGAGCGGTTTTTTGAGAATGGGCGGCTTCTTGGGGGTTGCCGGAGCTTCTCCAACTATTTCTTCTTCTTTTCTCCTTTCTTCAGCCATTTTTCTGGCCAATTCTAACTCAGGCGACATTTCCATTTCTTCCTCTGCTTTTTTCCTTTTTTCCTTTTCATTTTCCATTTCTACTTCAAAAGTGCCAAAGTCTGGTCGTCCTTTTTTACCCTTAGGCATATATTTTTTCCAAGTCGGATTCATTTCTCTGCCAGCCGGAGTAGTCATAGACCATTGAATCATTCTGGCGTGCCTCGGATCGCTTAAATAATATTGCTTAAGAATTTCTTTGTTCTCTTTATCAGAATAATATTCTTTAGTTTCTGGATTTCTAAACATCCCGTTGAAGGTTTCGTCCAAAACTTTGTTGCTGGTTTTTGCCTTAAAGTTACTCACTACAGCTTGGAGGTGGCCGGGGGTGGTATCCCTCAGAGATCTGGCTGCTATTTTCGATGTAATAGAATCCGTGGCCTGGTCTTTCATATCTCCGGACTTTAATCCGGTAAAGTGAATATATCTGGCAGCCACATTTTTAGAAGCGAACCCTTGAGCTTCATCTTTAGTTTTGAATAACTTCGCTTTTACCAATCTTTCTGCTTCTTCATCAATCACTGGTTTCATTTCTATTTCTTGGGAAAGCTTTTTTGCTTCTTCTTCGATCTCGTCTTCCATTTCTTTTTGAAGGTCTGGAGTTGCTTCTAGCTCAATTTCGGTTTTGGCGCTTATTCTGTTTGTCAATACATCGGCCACATCCCCCGCTTCTTTTTTAAAATGAGGATCCTTGGCAAATCTTTCAGCCAAAGAGGCAGCCTTATCTTTTTCTTCATCGGAAGTTTTTTGGAGAGTACCTTTATCTGCCATCCAACTGTAAACTTGAAGCCTATTTCTGTCTGTGAGGCCGGGCCTATTTGCATAATCTATTTGGCCTTGGATGTCATTCTCAATTCCTCGTTCCTTCATCTCTTTATCAACATTGATTTTTTGCAATTTAGCTTCCTGTTTTTTAAGCCAAGGACTTGCGGCCATTTCTGTTCCTCGAGTGGCCCAGATCATAGGCTTCCCCACAAGCGCTTTTAAAGGCTTTCCTACTATAGGCGCTTTCCCCATAAAAGCCTCCATTCTTTGAGCTGCTCTTGCCGCTCCTGCCAGGCCTTTAACTGCCAATCCGGCAGCTGCTCCGCCGGTTGCTGCTACCAAAGCGACGCCCGCAGCCATTTTAAATCCTTTTTCTATCCCGCCTATAATCTGGTTTGCGGCCTCTGGCATATAACGCCGGCTGAGCTTATATCCAATGTGAAGCATTACTATAGAGATAAGAGGAACAAGCATTATCCCAAGAGCATCGGCAAGCTCGCCAGTGAGATTTCCAAAATCAATTTCTCCTCCTAGTTCTACCCCTTCAACGTTTCCCTTAAGAGTATCAGCGTGAAAAAATCCTTGAATTTGAGTAGTTGCTTTGATAACCTCAAAAGAGAGAAAAAGGAAAAACCCAATTGGAATTGCTATAATTGACCACTGGATGAGTTGTTGCCACCATTCCCTGGCCAATTTCCTGCCAGCCGGCAGTACATAAAAAAGAAAAGCGAGAGGCGCTAATATCATTAAAACCCAGAGGGCTATAATTCTGGCGACAAGCAAAGCCGCTACAAGAAGATAAATCCAGGCAGAATATCCAAAAAACAAAATCAAAACTATCCCCAAAATTATTATCCCGACTACATGGCCGATAACCGCCCAAACATTATCGAATGTTGTCAGAATAGTAAACACTCTTCCAAAATATTCAAGAACCATAAGAAAAGATTCGCCAATATTTTCCCAACTGCCCATGTTTAAGAAAAAATTACTTACAATATTTGATATATCAACGACAAAACCGACAATTACCGGGCTGAAATTAATTAAAAGAGCGACAATAATTAAAGTTGGCAAGAGTTTTTTTGCCTCGTATTCTTTTATTCTTAAAATAGTAGCCAGCCCAATAAAAACCAAAATCAGGATGAATCCCATATTGGCAAGATTGCGAGTAACCTCCCAGCCCGCTTGTACTGCTCCCACGTCGCTGGGGATTACTGGGACGCTCAAGGCAATTATTTTTAACCATCCCATAAGAGCAACAACTATGGCATATAGCGCCCAAGTAACCAAAGCAATTATGGCTAATGGTATTGCGATAAGAAGAGCAGCTGATCTAATAGGAAGAGTGAGGACATAACTCACTAGGCCAGTGAAACAAGCAATAGGATTGGCCCAGGAGCATCCCGGGATCTCTACTTCTACTTCATCCGCCTGGGCGATTTTTACATTTCCAAAGGCAAAAAATAAAAACACCACTAGCCCAAATATTAAAACTAGGGTTTTTTTGTTTTGAGAAATTGTTTTAGACAATTTAGCCATTAACTTAAGATATTATACCACCTTAAAAAACAATCTGCCACCAGTCGCCGAATATTTCCGCTCGGTACCCCAAGATTGCCAAAAGCAGGTTTACAATTATCCAACCGACGAAAATCGCGGCGTATCCGTATCCTGCAGACTTCCAGATTGATTTTACCTTGGCCATAGTTTGCGGAGCTCCGGTAGAAAAGTAATAAATTACAGCAGTGGCCATGGTCAGCAGGACCAGGAGGATCAACCCCAAGCGCCAGAGGACGAAGTTAATAATGTTTTTCAGCATTATGAAAATATGCTTAATCTGACAATTTTCTCTTTCATTCCAGGGAGTACGCGGGTCATCGTAATTTCTTCCGCAGGGAACAATACCCTTTTCCTCTCCCTCCCCACTTTCCACCAGAGTAAAGTGCCAAGGACCGGCCGAGGCACTGGTTTCCTGGCAGTCTTTGTCCAAGCAGGACTGGACATACCAGATATATTCACCAATCTCCAATTCGTTGACAGGAAGATAGGCGGTTTTACCGACGACAATGGTCGGGGGGATTTTTTCTATTCCTTGATAATCAAGTTTATACTGGTAAATATCGGCAGTTCCTTTCCATTCTAGGTATCTTTCAGAAGTCAGGAAAATGCCTCCGTCTTCTGGATCGGGATTGCTGGGAGAGGAAAGCGTGAAAGTAGTAAAGTTTCTGCCAGCTGGTTCCCCGCACCTTTTGCCATTTCCGTCCGCGCAAGTTCGGACCTGCCAATCATAAGTTAAGTTCTGTTTCAGAGTAGGATATCCAATCAGAACCTCAGAATTTTTTACCGTCCCCGTGGCCAGACCAACATTGTAATAATAAGATGCGGCGCCGAGCATATCGTCCCAATTTAATTTTGCCGGGATTGATACGTCAACAGCGCCATTTGCTGGTCCGGAACCATCCTCCTCAAAAGCAGGCGGGGCACCAGTGGTTTTAAAGCTCCATTCCTCGCTCCATTCTTCTTCGCAATTTTCTCCTTCTTTGTCCCAGCAAGATTTAACTCGCCAAGTATAAATGATATCAAGGTCTAAATCATCCCAGATACCAACAAAATATACGGCGGTAGCAATTGTTGAATTATTTATGGCTTCATTCGCTCCTTCTTTAATTTGATAACGGTAGGACCTTGCGCTGGATACTTCTTTCCATCCCAAGTAATGGGAAATGTTAACCGTTGGTGGTTCTCCGTTAATAACTTTCGGAAAATTGAGCTCGGGGGCTGAAATAAAGCCAACTGTCGTAAACTCCCACCTCTGGCTGTAAGTGCCGCACTGGCTGCCTTCTTGGTCGTTCTGGCAATCAAATTCGCACTTCGTGCCGTCGGGGTTGAGACAAGTCGCCACTTCCCACTCATAAGAAGTATCTTTAGTAAAAAAGGGCGGCTCTTCTAAAATTGCAGAGGGAAGTACTCCCCCCTCTTCTGTTATCAAAAACGGAGGAACGTACTCTCCTTCTTCATACCTTTGGACAAAATATGATTCAGCTTCTTCTACGTCACACCAGTCAAGAGCGACTATAACTGAAACGTCTCCGGTGCCATCGGGGGGATATAATAATTCCGGAGCCAAGCTCGTCTTAAAACTCCAACTGTCACTCCAGGGCCCGGGATTCCAGCAGTTGCTGTCGCAGCAGGCTTGTACCCGCCATTCATAATCTTTGTTTGATTTAAGCTGGCAGTCGTCAATCAAAATAGAGGGAGTATCAACTACGCCGTCGGTAACGCCGACTATTTCATAATGGTAGGTCTGGGCTCCTTCCACCGCATCCCATCTGAAAGTTACAGGGAGTTTTACTTCTTCTGTATTGTCTTCCGGGAAGACAGCGTTGGGTTGTAACAAACAGGGAGCAGAACATTGACATCCCAAGGAAGTTTTTGTCCACTGGTCGCTCCCATCACAGGTTTGCCAAAGTTGGCAATCTAAAAAAGGACTTTGGGCATCGCAGAAAATTTGGCAGTTCCAGTCATCGCAACTCCAATTCCACTCACCATTGACCTCCAGGCATTCGCAGTCTTTCATACAAACTTCCTGGCATTCCCTCCACAAAACATCATCGCCGCACTCACTTCCCTGGCAGCTATATTCGTACCAGGGGGTAAAAGTATAATCATTGGGAGCCGGGCCGCAGTCGTCGGCAGCCAGCACGGAGTCAAGCGAAATCAGGAGGAAAATGCCGACTAAACTTCTGAAGAAAAAACTTTTTGACATTAGTTTATTCTACCCCGTTAGAAATCTTATCACAATAAAAATCCTACCATCACAAAAATTAAGCAATTTCTAACGGGGTTTTAAAGGTTTTTACTAAATTTATCCAATCTTTTACGCTTAAAGTTTCTGCCCTTTGGCTGGGATTGATTCCGTTTTCCGAAAGCCATTTCTCTGTTTTTTCACGGGAGAGGTTAAATTTGCTTGATAAGTTATTAATTAATTGTTTTCTCGGCTGAGAAAAGCCCGCCTTCACCACTTTGAAAAACAAGTCAAAGTTAATTTGATTGAGGCGAGGCCTTGACGCCTTAGAGAAAGGGGTGATTTTAATGATGGCGGCGTCAACTTCCGGTTGGGGCCAGAAAGATTTTCTGGAAATATAACTTATAATTTTAGCTTCAGCATAAATCTGAACAGAAACCGCCAAGATACTCATATCCGGAGGTCTATTACATATTCTTTGCCCTACTTCTTTTTGCACTACCAATACCATTGAAAGAGGCCTGGCCTCTGTCATCTCAAGGAATTTGCGAATTATCGGAGCCGTTAAGTAAAAAGGCAGATTCCCGACTACCTTTAAATTTTCAGTTAATTTTAAGCCTTCAATTTTTAGTATATCGCCGTAAATAATCTCAACATTGCTAAAATCCTTCAAAGTTTCTTTCAAAATTTCTACCATGTTTCTATCTTTTTCCACGGCAATAACTTTTCTTGTTTTCTTGGCTATCTCTTGAGTTAAAGCGCCTATTCCCGGACCAATTTCCAAGACCGCATCATTTGTCTTTAAATCAGCAGCTGAGATTATCTTTTTTACAGTCGCTCTATCAATCAAAAAATTCTGTCCCAGTTTTTTAAAAGGTCTGATTTGATATTTTTTGAGGAGATTTTTGATATCTTTTTTTGAAAACAAATGCATTTAGTTATTTTACCCCGTTAGAAATTCTAACTCAATCTTGAGAGAGGTTCCAAAAAAGACATGAAGCAATTTCTAACGGGGTTTTAGCACATTGTGGGTGTGGAAAAATATCATTAAAACACCTTGACTTTCACTATAAAACAGGTACATTAAGAAAAAGAATATGGAAATTCCCTATAAAAGGTTTTTTAGTTTTGGAAGTGGGCATTGGAAGGAGCCCGGTTCTTTTTTGGGAGTGGTGGCGGTAGCCCTTTTTGTTTTAGTTATTCTGGGCGCAACCTCTTTTTCTGAACCCCTTTCTGACAAAGGGGATTTTTCAATAGCCGCCCTGTCAGAAATTCTTAAAAATGATACTAAAGAAGATGTTCTCGTCAGCTATCCCCTGAAAATCTGGTCAGAATCACCAGAGTTTCTTTTAGTGGGTAATAGTTCCCTGAAAGCCGCTTCTCCCCCTACCACTTTTTCGCCAAAGGCCTTAGGAGCTTTGGTAGGCGGCGTGGAAATAGAGAATGAAAAAAGTGCAATCACAGAATATATTGTGGAGTCAGGAGATAGTTTGTACTCAATTGCCGCCGAATTCGGTATATCTTTGGACACTATTCTTTGGGCCAATGATTTGAATAAAAATTCTCTTTTACAGACAGGCCAGAAATTAATTATCCTGCCGGTCTCCGGGGCAATACACCATGTTAAAAATGGAGATACTATTTCTGAAATTACCGAAACCTACAAAGGCAAAATAAAAGAGATAGTTTCTTTCAACAATCTTTCCGGCGAAGGAGATATCTATATAGGAGACATTGTTATTATTCCTGGCGGAGAAATGCCAGCTCCCTCCGTCCAGTACGTAGCCCCTCAACAGGTTCCTTTAGCCGACAGTTATTTCATTTGTCCTATTTCCCAGCCCTGCAGAATTACTCAAGGTCTTCACTGGTATAACGCCATTGACTTCAGCCA
>CAZUVP010000008.1:0-10267 GCA_964623855.1 uncultured Candidatus Saccharibacteria bacterium
CTTTACTAGGGCCAAATGCTTCCGGCAAAACAGCTCTTTCTCAGGTGATTTTGGGCAATCCCAAATATAAGGTGACAGCCGGCAAGATTCTTTTTAAAAACAAAGACATTACCAATTTTCCTCCAGAAAAAAGAGTAAAGCTGGGCCTGGCTTTAGCCTGGCAGTATCCTCCTTCAATTAAAGGAGTAAAACTTTCCCAGCTTCTATCCAAAATCTCCACTGGTCAAGGCTTCGCCTCGACCAAATCAATTGGGGGTGGGTTTTGGCCAGAAAACCTTTTAGAAAGAGAGATAAACGTCGATTTTTCTGGCGGGGAGAAAAAAATGTCAGAGCTTTTACAGATATTGTCTCTAAATCCCCAATTGGTTATTTTTGATGAAATAGATTCTGGCTTGGATATTGAACGAATTGAGAAAGTCGTCAAGGTAATAAAGGAAAAATTTATCAAAAAGAAAGTTGCCATTCTCTTGATTACTCATTGGGGAGATATTTTAAAATTTTTAAAGCCCGACTTTACCAATGTTATGATGGACGGTAAGATTATTTGTTGCGCCAAAGATTACAAAAGGGTTCTAGACACAATTAAAAAATATGGCTATGAAAAATGCAGAAAATGTCCATTTCTGGCAGGTAGATAATAAGATTAAAAATATTTTTTCCACAGAAGGAGTAGCTATTCTTCCCAGCCCTCAGGCCTGGGAAAAATTTAGTTGGACCAGGAAATTTTTTGAAAAAAAACCAAAGGAGGGATATTTTATCTGGGTTAAAGAACAGGTACAAAAGCCTTTAATCACCTGCGTCAGTATTGGGGCTTTCAAAACCAGCCAGAATTTAACCAACCTTTTAGTTATTGAGAAAAACATTAAAGCCAAAGCCAATGTGGTTTGCAACGCCTTAAAAAAGAATCTCTGTAGTTTCCACAAAGCCCAAGGGAAATTAATCTTAAAAGAAGGAGCTTCCTTGGAGTATAACCATAATCATTCCTGGGGAGAAAAAGATTTTGTTGATATTGACTACCAGTTCATTCTAGAGAAAAACAGCCAGCTTTCTTTTATCTATAAAAACCAATCTCCGCCAAAGAATTTAAAAATGAAAGAATCTCTTTTGTTAAAGGGCGATGGTTCCCAAGGGTCAATTAAATTGAGGTTAGTTGGAAGAAAAAACAGCAAGATTTTAGCTAAGAGCTCAATAATAGCTTTGTCTGCAGGAAAGGGGCACCTTGATTGTCAGGGATTATTAATCGATAAAAATTCTATTATTTCTCTGACGCCTGAGCTTATTTGTAAAAATCCCCAAGCTCAAATTACTCACGAAGCTTCCATCGGTAAGATTTCCGAGGATGAATTGAATTATTTAAGAATAAGAGGACTGACGGAGCAGGAAGCTATAGACCTTATTGTCGGCGGCTTTTTGGAAACATGAAAAAGAAAAGGGTAATAGTGGCAATGTCAGGAGGAATAGATTCTAGTGTAGCTACAGCTCTTTTAAAAAGGGCTGGTTTTCATATAGAAGGAGTTTTCATGAAATTAGTAGATATTCCTCGTTTTAAAGAAGGTGAGAAAATGGCTAAAAAAGTAGCCAAAGTTCTTCAAATTCCTTTTTTGGTTTTGGATTTGAAAAGAGAGTTTAAAAAAAAGATCATTGATTATTTTTTGAAAGAATATAAAGAAGGCAGGACTCCAAATCCCTGTGTGGTTTGCAACAGGGAAATGAAATTTGATTTATTATTACAAAAAACACCAAAACTTAAAGCGGATTTCGTGGCCACCGGCCACTACGCCTGCCTGCGCAGGCAGGCCCGCCTCAAAATAAAAGAGGCTTCGCCTCTTTCATTTTATAAGTTGTACAAAGGAAAAGATAAGGAAAAGGACCAGAGTTATTTTTTATGGCAGCTGAGGCAGCCACAAATGAGGCGAATTTTGTTTCCGGTTGGTCAATATACAAAAAAGGAAGTAAGATTGCTGGCCAAGGAATTCAAGCTTCCGGTTTTAAATTTTTCTGAATCTCAGGAAATATGTTTTGTTCCCAGAGAAACTAATAGTTTTTTGAGGAAATATCTCAAAACAAAACCAGGTCCGATAAAAGACCCCAAAGGAAATCCTTTGGGAAAACATCAGGGTCTGTGGTTTTATACTATTGGGCAGAGAAAAGGAATCGGATTGTCTGGCGGTCCTTATTATGTTTTGGGAAAAGACACAAAGAAGAATCTTTTAATTGTCACCAAAAACGAAAAAGATTTATTAAAGAAAGAGTTGATTGTTAAAAAAGTTAATTGGATT
Source organism: uncultured Candidatus Saccharibacteria bacterium (assembly GCA_964623855.1). GTDB lineage: Bacteria > Patescibacteriota > Minisyncoccia > Minisyncoccales > RBG-13-42-11 > CAZUVP01. The sequence continues at coordinate 2,280 of CAZUVP010000008.1, forward strand.
TCCGGCAAAGAACCTAAATTTCCCTTAAAAGTTAAGGCCAAAATCAGATACCGTCACAAAGAGGCATCTGGCAAGATATACAAAATTAAAAATTCAAAATATAAGATACTATTTAACTCATCGCAGCGGGCAATTACCCCTGGCCAGTCGGCAGTTTTTTATAAAAGCGAGGAGCTTGTTGGTGGCGGCATTATTTGTTAAAATATCCTTACAAGTTTAAAAAGGTTAAAAAATAAAGATAAATAAAATATGTATAACCTAAAAGGAAAAGTAGCAATTATTACAGGCTCAAAACAAGGCATGGGCAAGGCTCATGCAATTAAACTGGCTGAAGCCGGAGCCAAAGTGGTTGTTTCAGATATCTCTTTGGAGGACTGCCAGAAAGTAGCAGACGAAATAGAAAAAAGCAAAGGAGAGGCGATTGCCGTAAAATGCGATGTCACCAAAAAAGAAGAAATAGACAATATGGTTAAAGTTGCGATTGACAAGTGGGGGAAATTAGATATTTTAGTGAACAATGCCGGAATTTGCCAGTTTAAGCCTTTTTTAGATTTAACCGAAGAAGAATGGGAAAGAACCATTGATATAAACTTAAAAGGATATTTCCTTTGTGCTCAGGCAGCAGCTAAAGAAATGGTAAAGCAAAAGTCCGGGGCGATTGTTAATGTGGCTTCCATCGCCATGGGACAGGTAGGGGTTGGTTTTGCAACGCTTGCTCATTATTCTGCTTCAAAAGGTGGAATTGTAGCAATGACCGAGACCATGGCTATAGAATTAGGGCCTTACAATATCAGGGTTAATGCTATAGCTCCAGGCGTCATTGAAACGCCGATGATTGATCCTATGAAACAAGACCCAAAATCAATGGAAGGAATATTAACTCGGGTTCCACTTCACAGAGTGGGGAAGCCCGAAGAAGTGTCCAATCTAGTTTTGTTTTTAGCTTCAGATGCTTCCTCCTACATGACTGGTTCCACGTCAGTAGTAGACGGTGGTTGGCTCGCTGTTTAATTTATCAATGGCAAAATTTACCAAAGGAACAAAATTAGCCGAGCTTTTGGATAATTCAAAAGTGGCTGAAGTTTTAGCCAAACATAAAGTACCTTGTTTGGGCTGTCCTTTTGCCCAGATAGAGATGAACAGGTTAAAAATCGGAGAAATCTGTAAGATGTACGGCATAAAACTGGAGTCTTTACTAAAAGACTTAAATAAGATAAAATCCTAATATGTCAGAAAAGTTTAGCAAATTATTATTACCCGCCTCCATTATTGTGGCCGGCATAATCATTGCCGGAGCTTTGGTGTATTTGAACCAGGAAAAGAACAAAGAAACAGAAGATATGGCTTTTGCCCAGCAAATTGCAGAGAAAGCCATAGGTTATATTAATGAGAACTTTAATGTAGGAGATAACACAGCTTCTCTAATAGGGATAGAAGACGTAGGGAGTGGCGTCTACAAAATCGAGCTTAAGATTGGGGAGCAGGAATACGAATCCTATGCTTCAAAAGACGGCAGGCTATTATTCCCGGAAGGGTATGATTTGGAAGAAGAAGTAAAAGAAGAATCGGAAGAGAACTCAACAACTCAAAAAAGAGTTACTATCGGTGATTTCTCAGTGAACGAAGACGAAATTTGCAGAGAAGATGGGAAGCCCATTGTTTATTTTTTTGGTTCGAGCGGTTGTCCGCATTGTACCTGGGAACATCCTGTAATAGAAAAAGTGGCAGAGAAATTTGGAGAATATATCTTGTTTCATGATAACCTAAATTCTGATGCTGATAGTGATATATTTTCCAAATACAGTACTGGTGGCGTACCAACTTTAATTCTGGGATGCAAATATTCTAGGGTTGGTTCTGGGTCAAGGTCAGGCGAAGAGGGAGAATCCCAAGCTTTAACCGCCTTGATTTGTAAGTTAACGGACAGCCAACCTTCTAATATATGTAATTTAGTGCAGGGATTAATTGACCAAATAGAATAGATAAAATCAATATGGTTAAACTATATGTTACTCCAGCCTGTCCTTACTGTTTTACTTTAAAAGAATACCTAAAAGAACATAATATAGACTTTGAAGAAGTTGATGTCTCCCAAAATGAGGAAGCCAGAGATGATATTATTAAAAGGGCGGGCCAAGTGGGAACTCCCATAGTAGAAGTTGATGGCCAAATTGTGGTAGGATTTGACAAAGAGAAAATTAACCAGCTTCTTAAGATAAAAGCGTAAGGCGATGAACTAAAGTTCATCTTCACCTGCGTTTTCATAAATAAAAACTTGGTGTATGCCAAAAATAAAAGTTGCTATTAATGGTTTTGGCCGAATCGGTCGGCCGGTTTTTCGTCATATTTTAGACAAACATCCTCAGATAGAACTGGTGGCTATTAATGACTTAACTGACAGGGCTACCCTAGAACATCTTTTTAAATACGATTCAATTTACGGAATTTATGGAAAGAGAATACCTTCAAATGTTAGATTTTTTTCTGAAAAAGATCCAATTAATTTACCTTGGAAAAAATTAGGGGTAGACATTGTTTTGGAATGTACGGGCGTTTTTAGAGATTACGAGGGAGCAAAAAAACACTTAAAAGCCGGAGCCAAAAAAGTTATAATTTCTGCTCCGAGCAAAGATGCAAAGAAAATTCCTTCTTATATCTTGGGAGTAAACGCCGATAAGTTGGATTTGAAAAATTATGATATTTTAGAAATGGCTTCCTGTACTACTAATTGTCTGGCTCCTATTGTAAAAGTTTTAAATGATAGCTTCGGCATGGTCAAAGGGTTTATGACCACTATCCACAGCTATACAAACGACCAGAGAATTTTAGACCTGCCTCACAAGGACTTAAGAAGAGCGAGAGCCGCAGCTCTCAATCTGATTCCCACTTCAACCGGAGCTGCCTCTGCCATTGGCAATGTGATTCCCGAGTTGAAAGGAAAGCTCGACGGTATAGCTATTAGGGTTCCCACTCCTATTGTTTCTATTCTTGATTTGATTTGTGAAGTTAAGAAAAAAACTACAGTAAAAGCCGTCAATGCTGCTTTTAAAAAGGCCGCTCAAAGCAAAACCTTGAAAGGGATTTTAACCGTTGAAGAAAAACCTTTGGTGTCTTCAGATTATATCGGCAATACTTATTCGGCTATTGTTGATGCTGAAAACATTATGGTTTCTGATAATATGGTTAAGATTTTAGCTTGGTATGACAATGAATATGGTTACGCTTGTCGTCTGACGGAGTTTGCCAAGCTTGTCGGCAAAAAACTTTAATGACGGAGGCCTGGCCTCTTTCATTGCAGACAGGGCGCTTTTGAAAAGAGCGCTTTTTTGGTACAATAACTTAATATGTTGAAAAAAGGTAATTTATATTATCCAACAAAACAGTTCCAGAAAAAAGCTTGGGTAAATGATAAAAAAATATACAAGGAAGCAAAAAAAGATCCGGTTAAATTCTGGGAGAAATTAGCCAAAGACCTGTTTTGGTTCAAGCCTTGGCACAAAGGATTTTCTCATAAACCTCCTTATTTTCAGTGGTTTGTCGGGGGGAAGATTAATATCACGGAAAACATTTTCAGAAGTCTTTCCGACAAGCCTGCCTTGATTTGGGAACCGGAGCCTGTAAAAGAAAAAGCGAAAGTCTTAACCTATAAAGACCTTTTAAAAAAAGTAAACAAGTTTGCCAATGTTCTTTTGAAATTAGGCGTAAAGAAGGGAGATAAGGTAGGAATATATCTGCCCATGATTCCCGAAGCCATGGTGGCTATTTTGGCCTGCGCCAGAATAGGGGCAGTTCACGCAGTTGTTTTTTCTGCTTTTAGTCCTCAGGCCCTGAGAATAAGATTACGGGACACCAAAGCCAGAATTCTGATTTCTGCTGACGGTTATTACCGGCGGGGGAATATTATTAATTTAAAACAGGCAGCCGACGAAGGAGTAAAAGATACCAATGTTAAAAAAGTTATTGTAGTCAGGCGCGCCAAAAATAAAGTAAGCTGGAAGAAAAACCGAGATTTGTGGTGGCACGAGCTGGTAAAAAAAGAAAAAGAAACCTTGAGACCCAGAGAGATGGATTCAGAAGATCCTTTGTTTATTCTTTATACTTCAGGAAGCACAGGAAAGCCGAAAGGCTGCGTCCATGTTTGCGGGGGGTACACTGTTCAGGCTAATTTTACCGGCAAATGGATTTTTGACTTCAGGCCTGCAGATATTTTCTGGTGCACCGCTGACGTAGGCTGGATTACCGGACACACTTACAGTATTTACTCTCCTTTGTTAAACGGTATTACCACTCTATTTTTTGAAGGGGCACCGGATTATCCAGCCCCTGACAGATGGGCTCAGATTATTGAAAAACACAAGGTAAGCATTCTCTATACAGCGCCGACAGCCATTCGGATGTTTGAAAAACAGGGGATAGGCGTAATAAAAAAGCATAAATTCAAAACTTTAAGATTATTGGGATCAGTTGGGGAACCGATTGATGAAGCAGCCTGGCTTTGGTATTATAAAAATATCGGAAAGAGCAGATGTCCTCTTGTTGATACCTGGTGGCAGACAGAAACAGGAGGAATATTGATTACTTCTTTGCCTGGCTTGGGACCTTTTAAGCCGGCTTTTACAGGTTTGCCTTTTCCCGGAATGAGAATTGAGATTCTGGACGAAAAAGGAAAACCTTCTTCTGCTAATCAAGAAGGGAATCTGGTAATTTATCCTCCTTTTTCTCCTAGTTTGCTGAGAGGAATTTACAAGAACCCCAAGAAATACCTTAAAACTTATTGGTCAAAATACGGCAAAAAGATTTATTTTACAGAAGATAGGGCACAAAGAGACAGAGCAGGATTAATCAGGATTACCGGCAGAGCTGACGATGTAATAAAAGTGGCTGGCCACAGAATAACTACAGGAGAGCTGGAGGCGGCAGTTAATTCGCATCCTGAAATTACAGAGTGTGCTGTGGTGGGGATAGCACACGAAATAAAAGGAGAAGTGCCAGTTGTTTTTGTTGTTTATAAAGGTAAGAAAAAAGCAGAAGAGATTAAAAGAGAAACAGTAGGACAGATTAAAAAAGAAATAGGTCCGATAGCCCTGCCAAAAGAAATTTATCTGGTAGAAGATTTGCCCAAGACCCGTTCCGGGAAAATTATGCGCAGGATTTTAAGAAAGTTGTTTACGGGAGAAAATTTGGGTGATCTTTCTACTTTAGCCAATCCTCAAATTGTTGAAAAATTAGAGAAAATTATTAATCAAACTTCCGAGAAGCGGAAGTGAAGATAAAGATGAGAATGAAATTCTCATCGCCTAAAATGAAAAAAGAAGAAAACTTCATTCTTTGGTTTAAAGACATTTCTAAAAACGACGTTCCTCTTGTCGGTGGGAAAAACGCTTCTTTGGGAGAAATGTTTTCCAAATTAAGTAAAAAGGGGATTAATGTTCCGGATGGTTTTGTTTTAACAACAAGGGCTTACTGGTATTTTCTGGAGGAAAACGGAATCGATAAAGAACTGAAGAAGATTTTTAAGGAATTCAACCCGAAAAGTATAAAAAGTCTGCAGAAAGCAGGAAGACTGTCCAGAAACCTTATTCTTAAAGGGAAAATTCCCGATGATCTGAAAAAAGAAATCATAAAGACCTACAAGATCTTGGGGAAAAAATACTGGCAGAATCCTGACGTGGCGGTGAGGACTTCGGGGGTGGCGGAAGATACGGTCAGTGCTTCTTTCGCCGGTCAGTTCGAAACTTATCTAAACGTTTCGGGCAAAGAGAAATTATTTAAGGCGATAAAGGAATCTATTGCCTCAACCTTTACCGACAGGGCGATTGCCTACAGGGAAGAAAAAGGATTTTCTCAATTAGAACTTGGTCTTTCTGTGGGGGTGCAAAAAATGGTAAGGAGCGATTTGGCTTCATCTGGTATAATATTTACTTTGGATACGGAAACGGGATTTAAGAACGTTGTTTTAATTAATTCAATCTGGGGAGTTGGGGAAATGATAGTTAAGGGAAAGATTACTCCCGACCAGTTCTGCGTTTTTAAACCCACTCTTAAAAAGGGGTACAAACCAATCATAACAAAGACTTTGGGAAGAAAAACCAAAAAATACGTTTTCTCTTCCAACGGAGGGTTAAAAGAAATTCAGGTGTCTGCTCGGGATCAGGCAAAGTTTTCCCTAAAAGAGGAAGACGTTCTGACTCTTTCTAAGTGGGCTATTATAATAGAGGAGCATTACGGCCGGCCCCAGGATATTGAATGGGCAAAAGACGGAAAGACAAGAGAGCTTTTTATTGTCCAGTCGAGGCCGGAAACCGTCCACGGACCCAAAATCGGCAATGTTTATGAAGAGTACGATGTAAAAACGAATAAAAAGCCTCTTTTAACTAGCATTGCCATAGGAAATAAAATTGGCACAGGGAAAGTAAGAATTATTTCTGACGTTTCGAAAATCGGAGAATTTCAAAAAGGAGAGGTTCTAGTCACTAAAATGACGGATCCCGACTGGGTGCCGATAATGCGTCTGGCTTCGGCAATCATTACCAACGAAGGGGGAAGGACGTGTCATGCTGCCATTATTTCCCGGGAGTTGGGAGTCCCGGCTATTGTCGGGACGAAAGCAGCGACCCATTTGCTGAAAACCGGAGAGACGGTGACGGCCGACTGTAGCAGCGGCCAGGGAAGGGTGTTTTCCGGCGATATTCCTTTTGAGGTAAAAAGATATAATTTGAAGCGTGTTCCAAAGCTAAAAACTAAAATTATGATTAATATCGGAGCGCCGGACATTGCTTTCAAAACCTCATTCCTGCCTAACGACGGCGTAGGATTGGCTAGAATTGAATTTATATTAGCTGAGAAAGTCAGGATTCATCCTTTAGCTCTCATCCACTACAGCCGGATTAAAGATAAAAGGATTAAATCCGAGATAAACGAACTGACGACAGGGTATAAAAATAAAAAACAGTATTTTATTGATAAACTGGCAGAAGGAATCGGGCAGATAGGAGCTGCTTTCTGGCCAAAGGAGGTCATCGTCAGGCTTTCTGATTTTAAGACCAACGAGTATGCTACTTTGATTGGGGGCAAAGATTTTGAGCCAGAAGAGCAGAATCCGATGCTCGGCTTCAGAGGAGCTTCAAGATATTCTGATAAATCCTTCCAACCTGCTTTTAAAATGGAGTGTCAGACCTTAAGAAAAGCCAGGGAGAAGTTTGGTCTAAAAAATATTACAGTTATGGTTCCTTTTTGCAGAACCGTTGAGGAGGGAAAAAAGGTTTTGGCTATAATGGAGAATGAGGGGCTAGTCAAAGGCAAGGACGGTTTAAAGATTATTGTAATGTGTGAAATCCCTTCCAATGTTGTTCTGGCAGACAAGTTTTTGAATATTTTTGACGGAATGTCAATCGGCAGCAACGACTTGACTCAGCTGACTTTGGGGGTTGACAGAGACAATAGCCAAATAGCTTATCTTTCTGATGAGAGGAACGAAGCTGTCCTGGAATTAGTCAGACAGGTTATTAAAGTTTGCAGGAAAAGGAAAAAATATGTTGGTATTTGCGGCCAGGCGCCTTCTGATTATCCCGAGTTTGCTGAATTTTTGGTGAGAGAAAAGATTGATTCCATATCTCTAAACCCGGACACAGTTATTAAAACAACATTATTAATCGCTAAGGCAGAAAAAAGAGGACGATGAAAAAATTTGATATTATTACTTTCGGTTCCGCTACCCGGGACATTTATTTGAGGTCAAAGAAATTTTCTCCAATTTTCAGTAAGGATTTTCCCACAGGCAAGGTAATCCAGTTAGGATTTGGCTCGAAAATTGAGATGACTGACATATCTTTTTCTACTGGCGGCGGCGGGGCAAATGCAGCCGTTACCTTTGCCAGCTTGGGGTTGAAAGTAGCTTATTGCGGCAAGATTGGCAATGATTATTTTGGCGGCTTAATCATCAAAGAACTGAAGAATTTGAAAATTGATACTGCCCTTGTAAGCAGGAC
>CAZUVP010000009.1:0-9892 GCA_964623855.1 uncultured Candidatus Saccharibacteria bacterium
GTTCCCATCGGCCTTTAGTAATTTAATTGCCAGCGTTTTTTAATATGAAAATTTTGATTGCCTTTTATTCGAGAAAAGGGAACACCGAAAAGTTGGCTGAAACCATTCAAAAAGAACTTGAAAAAAGAGGACATACGGTTGATGTGGAGAAAATCAAACCGGTAAAAGAGAGAGATTTTTTAGGTTGGTGGAATTTAAGAATAATAAAAGGAGAATGCGATATCCAGAAACCCAAAATAAAAAATGTTTCCGAATATAATGCTATCTGTATAGGTAGTCCTAACTGGACTAGATTGTCTTTGCCAGTAGCCAGATATTTAAAAGAGATAAAGGGTTTAAAATATAAAAATGTTGGGTTTTTTTCTACTACTGCTTTTTGGCCAATAGTAGAATGGTATATTGTTTCTGCCTATTTGCTTGATTTAACTTTTTCTCATACGATCGATAAAAAAGAAGGAAGGGTCATAGAAAGCATTTTACTTTCCAGTATTTTAAAGAGATGGAACCATGCCTCTCAATACGGTAAAAAGAAAATAAAGAGTTTCTGCGACAATATCGAAAGGCCAATCTATTCTTTCAAAGATTATTTTTTAAAACAAAAAGAAATTGAGAACACCCGACTTTTGGTGGTCTTTTTTTCTTTATTTCTGTTCCTCTCTTTTTTTATTCAGCTCTTTCTTTTTTCCACTGGAAACCAATTTTTAACTTGGCAAGAATACTCATATTTATTCGCGGGTGGTTTTCTCACATATCTTTTAATTCTAACCCTGCTAGCTGCTCGCAGATTTTTATTTTTAGCCAGACATATAGCAGGCATTAGTTTATTAATTGGGCTGACTGTTTTGAGTATCTGTTTAGAGTTTACTTTGGGGAGGTCAATAATTTTGGGCTATGTTTTAATTTTCGTGATAATAAGCTTTTCTCGGGACAAGGGAGCAATTTTTTTTACTGCCTTTTTTGCCTTTCTCTGTTATATTTATTTATTTTTTAATTACCCTGTAGAACAAGTTCTACATCCTGCTTTGGATATAGTCCTTCTTTTTATTGGGGCTTCTGTCGTTTTTTTTGCCACTCAAAATTTGCAACATCATTATATTCGTCTTCTCGAAGGACAGGACGAAATAGAAACTGCCAGAACCGCCTTAGAAGTGAGAGTTAAAGCTAGAACCCGGGAGCTCAGGGAATTATCAAAAAACCTTGAAAAACAAGTTGGAGAAAGGACTAAAGAGCTTGAGGAGAAAGTAGGAGAGCTGGAAAGATTTAACAAATTGGCAGTTGGTCGAGAACTAAAAATGATTGAGCTAAAAAAAGAAATAAAGAAAAAAGGTCGCAAGAAATAAAAAGTATCATTCGTTGTGGAAAATAGCAAAATTACAAAAGAGAAAGCAGAAGAATTGATGAATCTTTCCGGAAGAGCAAGAGGAGTGGTTCTCCAAACAGACGCCGAGTATGTTCGCCAAAAGAAAGGCGAGGGAGCGTTAAATAAAGTGAAAGAAGAGTTTGAAAAACTGGGCGTTTCTATCAATTACGAAAATATAAAAGCAACCAACTGGTATCCGATTGGGTTAAGAGCGATTTCTCTTTTGGCCATTAAAAAAGTTTTTAATTGGACCGACAAAGAAATAGAAAATATGGGTAATACCGCCCCCAAATATTCTTTCGTTGTTAAGGCTTTGGTAAAATATTTTGTCACTTTCGAGAGAAGTTATAAAGAAAGTCCTAAATATTGGGAAAAACATTATCTAGCGGGAGAATTAGAAACGGCTGATTATAATTTAAAAAAGAAATATTACACCATTCGTCTTAAAAATTTTAAAATTCATCCTATTCTTTGTATTTATTTAGGGGGATATTTTATAAGGATGGGTCAGTTAATTTTGAAAGGCGAGAATTTTCGGGTTAAAGAAACTAAATGTCAATTTTCGGGCGATCCCTACCATGAATTTTTAGTTGAATGGGACTAACCTATGAAGGAAGAAGAAACCCGTTTATTAAAAGAAGAGTTGCGAAGAACCAAAGAAGATTTGGAAGATTTGGAAATGTACATAGAAAGCTTTCATTCTTTTTTGCCTCTGGCTGTTTGTCTTGCGAACCCAGTTAAAATCATCATTGACGTTAATCAATCCTTTCAGAGATTAACTAAATATATTTCAACAGAAATAATCAGCAGGCCGTTAGCTGACCTTTTCAAAGAAAAAGACCTGTTGGGAGAGTTAATCAGTAAGGCCCAGAAAGAAGAAGGTTCGGTTAGTCAAGAGCTGTCCTTAATTTCTAAAGAAAAAAAAGAAATTCCAGTGAACGTGTCGGTTTCTATCAGAAAAGACAACGAAGGAAATTTTATTGGTTATTTTCTGGCGATATCTGACATTACAGAGATTAAAGAAGCAAGGGGGGAACTTGAGAAGAAAGTAAAAATAAGAACAGAAGAGTTGGAAAATTCTAGGAAGGCTTTAATGAATATATTGGAAGATATTGAAGAGGCTCGCCGGCTGGCAGAAGAGGAAAAAAGTAGGACTTTAACCGTTATCACCCATATGTCCGACGGCCTGATAGTTTTTGATAAGCAGATGAAGGCCTCTTCAATGAACCCCCAGGCTGCAAAATTTTTTCGAGTTAAAAGAGAAGAAATAACAGAAAAATCAATTTCAGAGTTAGCCGGGATAGATAAAATCAAACCTTTGATACGGGTTTTGCGTAAAGGGACAGAAAACGTATATCGAAAAGAACTGGCAATTAGAAAAAATCTGGTGCTGGAGATTTCGACTATTCCCATGACGACCAAGAAAGAACAAAGAGGGACATTGCTTATTCTTCACGACATTACCCGGGAAAAAACTATTGAAAAGATGAAAACCGAATTTGTTTCCTTAGCTGCTCACCAATTACGTACCCCATTGTCGGCTATAAAGTGGACTTTAAAAATGCTTTTAGAAGGAGATTTGGGGAAAATTTCTGAAGAGCAGAAAGAATTTCTTCAAAAAACCTATCAGAGCAACGAAAGGATGATTAATCTTATCAACGACCTTCTTGATGTAACCAGAATTGAAGAAGGGAGATATCTTTTTAAGCCGACCCTGGCTCGTTTGAAAAACGTTGTTCAGTTTGTAATTAATTCCTACCAGGCAGAGGCGGATAGAAGAAAAATAAAACTGGGGTTTAAAATTCCAGAAAGGAAACTACCCGAGGTAACTATGGATGTAGAAAAAATGCGCTTGGTTATCCAAAACCTTATTGACAACGCTATTAAATATAGTCCCCAAGGGGGAGAAGCGACAATTTCCTTAAAATACTCTAAAAAAGAAAAAGAGATAGAATTTTCAATAAAAGATTCGGGTGTAGGGATTCCTAAAGACCAACGGCCAAGAGTGTTCACTAAATTTTTCCGAGGAGCTAATGTTATGAGAATGGAGACCGAAGGTTCCGGGCTGGGGCTTTTTATTGCCAAAAACATTGTAGAAGCTCACGGTGGTAGGATATGGTTTGAATCGGAAGAGGAAAAAGGGACAACTTTCTACTTTACCTTGCCTGTGGAAAAAGAGTTCGAGGAATTTTTGAAAAAGTTCTAAACTCCGTTAGAAAACCAATAAAGTGGCGTGTGGGAAATTAGCTTTACAGTGTTTTTCTAACAAGGTAAAATATAATATATGGAAAAGAAGAAAATTCTCATAGCAAGGATCTTTCACTTCGTTTAAGATTCTTTTAATTAAAAATTTACTATATAAAATTTATGAAAAAGAAAATTTTGATAATAGAAGATGAAGAAATAATGCTTGATCTCCTCCAGAAGAAACTGACCAATAACGGTTATGAAATTGCTATTGCCAGAAACGGAGAAGATGGATTAAAAATGGTGAAAGAAATCAAGCCAGATCTTATTCTACTTGATATTATTATGCCGAAAATGAGCGGGATGGAGGTTCTTGAAGAGATGCAAAAAGATAAAGGTCTTAAAGATATTCCGGTGATTATTATTTCCAATTCCGGACAGCCGGTGGAACTGGATAGAGCAAGAAAATTGGGAGCTAAGGACTGGTTGGTTAAAACTGAATTTGATCCTCAAGAAGTAGTTGATAAAGTCGTTAAACAAATTGGCAAATAAATATATGGCAAAGAAAATTTTGATAGTAGAAGACGACAAATTCTTAAGAGATCTAATCTCACAGAAGTTAACTAAAGAAGGTTTTGAAGTTGATGAAGCCATAGATGGAGAGGAAGGGGTGAAAATGATAAAAGAAGTAAAACCCGATTTGATATTACTTGATCTCATTCTGCCGGGCATCGACGGGTTTGAAGTTTTGGTAAAAATGAAAAAAAATTCGAGCATATCCTCTACTCCTGTAATTATTCTTTCCAATCTGGGACAGAAGGAAGACGTAGAAAAAGGGTTGAAATTGGGAGCGGTTGACTATTTGATTAAAGCCCACTTCACGCCAGGAGAAATAATTGACAAAATCAGGGCAGTCCTCAAATAAGATATGCCCGAGTTGCCTGAGGTCGAGACAATTAGACTTCAGTTATTGAAAAAGATTGTTGGTAAAAAAATAGACGGAAAGAAAATTACCGATGTACGGAGAGTGGCTAAAATTCTGATTATTGATTTTGCCGATGGTTCGAGCATTCTTATCCATTTAAAATTGACTGGCCAACTGATTCTTGGCGCTAAAATCTTGCCTTATATACGCAAGGTTTTTAATTTCGATGACGGAACAAAGTTGATTTTTAACGACGTCCGGAAATTCGGTTGGTGGAAAAGAGTGAAAGATGCAAAGAAAATCGAAAAAGATTTTGGGCCGGAATCATTAACGCTTGATTTGGACGCTTTTAAAGCGGTTTTAAAAAAGAAACCCAATTCTAAAATTAAACCATTATTAATGGACCAAAAAGCTATTGCTGGCATAGGTAATATTTATTCAGACGAGATTTTATTTGCCTCAAAAATACATCCCTTGCGTCTTGCCAAAACCTTGCAGAAAGGAGAGATAAAGAAACTACATCAAAATATTAAAAAAATTCTAAAAGCGGCTATAAAACATCACGGCTCATCTGTCGAGTATTTTGTCGATGCTTACGGTCGGCGAGGAAATTATGTAAAACAGCATAAGGTTTATCAGAAAGAGGGGAAAAGATGTCCTCGTTGCGGTTCGACTATAAAAAGAATTAAAGTTAATGGAAGGTCAGCTCACTTTTGCCCTAAATGCCAAAAAAGTCAAAGAGGATAAATCCTCTTTTCCACCTTCGTTTGCTCAATGAAATATTTATTTCATTTCGACGTTCAATGAATAAATATAAATTGAGGCGAGAGATGAGATTTATCTCATCGAACTATTAAATAAAAACTCGGTCAATGATTCTCTGTCTTTATGGTCCAGATACATATAGAAGCCGCAGGAAACTGAGAGAGATAATCGAACATTATCAAAAAGTCCACAAAAGCGGGCTGAATTTAAAATGTTTTGATGGTGAAGATTTAGAGTTTGAAGAATTTAAAAATCATACTCAACAGGCCTCAATGTTTGATGAAAAAAAATTGATAGTTTTATCAAACGCTTTTTCTAACAAAGACTTCCAAGAAAACTTTATTAAGAATGCCAAAGATTTCTGCAGTTCAGAAGACATCTATCTTTTTTATGACGAGAATACGCCTTCGGTTAAAAACCGTTTTTTAAAATTCCTGCAAAAAGAAGGAAAATGCCAAGAATTCGGTTACTTAGAAGGACAGGCTCTTAAAAAATGGCTGGAAAAAGAAATGGCAGAGTATGAAGTAGAAATTAACCCGAAAGCTCTGGACAGATTAGTTGATTTTGTCGGTGGGGACCTTTGGCAATTGTCTAACGAAATCAAAAAGCTAGTAAATTTTAAAAAAGGAGAGAAAATAGAGCCAGAAGATATTGAAACTTTAGTTAAACCCAAAATTGAAACTGACATCTTTGGAACAATTGACTCAATAGCCAGAAAAAATAAAAAAAGAGCTTTAGAATTAGTCCATCGGCATTTAGAAAAAGGAGACAGTCCTCTGTATCTTTTTTCTATGATTAATTTCCAATTTAGGAATCTTTTAATAATCAAAGACCTAATAGAGAAACATCGCTCCTACTCGGTTATTTTAAAGAAAAGCGGGCTTCATCCTTTTGTAGTTAAGAAAACTTATCAACTGGCAAACAAATTTACTTTAGGAGATCTAAAAAAAATCTACCAGAAAATTTTTCAAGTAGACCTTTCTATCAAAACAGGCAAGCTCAAGCCGGAAACAGCCCTCGACTTACTTATTGCTGAGATTTAGTTCTTTCTATGGCCTTGGTAATCCTTGCTTTTTTTCGGGAGGCCGTGTTTTTTTTGATTAAACCCGTTTTGGCTGCTTTGTCTAATAACTTATAGGTTTTAGATAGAAGCTTCTTTGCTTCTTCTGTTTTTTTCTCCAAAATTAAATTGGCCACTTTTTTCAAGAGATCTTTTAAGACTTTATTTTTCCGGAGGTTTCTTATTTTTCTTCTTTGACTTTGGCGAATGGCTTTTTTCGCAGATTTAGTAATCGGCATACAATTATTCATTACCACTTTTTATTCTTTTAATCAACCCTTCAAATCTTTCAGGGTTGATCTTGAGTCTAATTGAAGGATCAAGTCGCGAATTTCAGCTGCTCTTTCAAAATCCAGGTTTTTAGCAGCCAGCTTCATTTCTTTTTCTAAAAGCTTTTTATCTCGGATTTCTCTAAATTCCGTCATCACCTTTTCTTTTTTGGCAAAAGGCCAAGCCCTGATTTCTTTGATTATCGGGCGGGGTTTTATTTTATGTTTTTTATTGTAATCTGTTTGAATTTTTCTTCTTCTTTTTGCTTTCTTAATGGCCCTGTCCATTGATTTAGTGATTCTGTCAGCGTAGAGAATAACATACCCTTGAGGGTGTCTGGCCGCCCGACCCATGGTTTGGATTAAAGTAGTGTCTGTTCTTAGAAATCCTTCTTTGTCAGCGTCTAAAATGGCGACGAGAGAAACTTCTGGCAGGTCCAGCCCCTCTCTCAAAAGGTTAATACCCACTAAAACATCATATTTTCCCTCTCTTAACTCCTGAAGGATTCTTGGTCTTTCCAAGGTTTTTACTTCAGCATGGAGCCATTGAGTTTTAATTCCCTTTTCAATCAAAAAGTCAGTTAAAGCCTCAGCCATCCTTTTAGTTAAAGTCAAAGCCAAGACTTTCTGCCCTTTTTCTACTCTCTTTTTAATTTCTCCAATCAAATCCTGGGCTTGGTTTTTAATAGGTCTGATTTCAACAGAAGGCTCTAAAAGCCCAGTTGGTCTTATTAATTGCTCAATAATATATTTTTTACCCTGAGTCTGTCGAAGGGTTTTTTTTGTTTCTTCCTCTGCCGGGGTGGCAGAAAAATATATTGTCTGTTTTGTCCTTTTTTCAAATTCCTGAAAGGTTAAGGGCCGATTATCAACAGCAGACGGTAATCTGAATCCGTATTCTATTAAAGTTTTCTTTCTGGCCTTATCTTGATTTGCCATAGCGTGGAGCTGGGGCAGGGTCATATGAGACTCATCAATAAAGACAAGAAAATCCTCCCTAAAGTATTCCATTAAGGTATAAGGGGCTTGGTCTGGCTTTCTGAATTCCAGATGCCTTGAATAATTCTCTATGCCATGGCAGTAGCCGGTTTCTCTAAACATTTCCAAATCATAATTGGTCCTTTGCTCTAATCTCTGAGCTTCCAATAGTTTATTTTTCTTCCTCAGTTTTTTTAATTGTTCCTGTAGTTCTAATTTTATATTCTCAATTGAAAGAGCTAATTTTTCTTGAGGAGCAACCCAAAAGTGAGCAGGAAATAATTTAAAAGAATATAGAATCTGGAATGTAGAATCTAGAATATCTTCTTTGCTTTTCAGAGCTTCAATTTTATTTTCTGAAAGTTCTATTTGAAGAATCTTTTCTCCAGTGACTAAATAGATTTCAATTACTTCACCCCTGACCCTGAAAGTGCCGGGCTTGAAATCAATATCATTTCTTTGATATTGCAAAGCAGTTAAATGGGAAATTAAGTCCTTTCTTTTAATTTCTTGCCCTTGTTTTAATTTTAAAGAAACCTTCTGATAGTTTTCAGGCGATCCGATGTTGTAAATACAAGAGACAGAAGCTACGACAATTACGTTTCTTCTGGATAATAAATCCTGGGTAGCAGCATGCCTTAATCTGTCAATTTCTTTATTTATCCGGGAGTCCTTTTCAATATAGGTGTCTGACTGGGGGATATAAGCCTCGGGCTGGTAATAATCATAATAAGAAACAAAATAATGGACTCCGTCTTTCGGGAAAAACTCTTTGAACTCTTGATATAACTGGGCAGCTAAAGTTTTGTTATGAGATATTATTAAAACTGGCTTCTTTACTTTCTCAATAACCTTGGCCATAGTAAAGGTTTTTCCGGACCCGGTAACTCCCAAAAGCACCTGGTGCTTAATACCGGCTTTTAGGTTTTTTACCAGTTTCTTGATTGCTTGGGGCTGGTCGCCCGTTGGTTTATATTTAGATTTTAACTGGAACATACATTTAAATTTATCTCAAATTTTACCTTTATTCAAGTTTAAGTTAAGATAAAATATATGATATCTTTACTGAGAAAACTCATTCCTTCTTTTTTGTTAAGTTGGTACCATTTTTGCTTAGCGCTTTTGGGAGCTGTTTTCTACCGTTTTCCTTCGAAAAACCTGAAAGTCATTGGCGTGACTGGCACTAAAGGAAAAACAACCACCTGCAATATAATTGCTCAGGCGTTAAATCGTTCTGGATTAAAGACTGGCATGGCTACAACAGTCAACTTTATGATTGGCGATAGAGAATGGATAAATACGACAAAACAAACAATGCTAGGCAGGCTCCAGTTGCAAAGACTGTTAACCCAGATGGTCAAAGAAGGTTGTAAATACGCTGTTGTAGAGACCTCTTCAGAAGGAATTCTTCAGCACAGGCACCTCTTTATTGATTATGACATAGCAATATTTACTAATCTTTCTCCAGAACATATTGAAAGGCATGGCAGCTTTGAAAATTACCGGGCAGCTAAACTAAAGCTTTTTGGTAAAGTTTCTAAAAAAAAGAATGCCATTGGAATATATAATTTAGATGATGAAAATATAGAGTATTTTTTGAGCTATCCGATGAAAGAAAAGTATGGTTACAGCTTGAAAGGGAGGAAGAAAGAAGGGCTGAAAACAATTGAAGTGAAAGATGTTCAGTTGTCGCCCAGAGGCTCTACTTTTAGGGTCAACAACGATGATTTCGATATGAAATTAATTGGAGAATTTAACGTATATAATGCAGCGGCTGCCATTTGCTCTCTTTTGTCACAGGGAGTAGCAATGGAAAAAATAAAAGAGGTTCTGGCAAAAACTAAACCTACTCCGGGAAGGCTAGAAATGGTTGACGAGGGTCAAAAATTTACTGTTATAGTTGATTATTCTTATGAAGCAACAAGCCTAGAAAGCGTTTTGAAAACGGCAAAGATATTTAATCCCAACAGAGTAATAGTTGTTTTCGGTTCAGCGGCAGGGGGTAGAGACAAGTGGCGTAGGGCAGCTATGGGAAAGATAGCCGATAAATATGCAGATTTAGTAATAGTTACTACTGACGACCCTTATGACGAAAAACCAGAAGACATTATTGATGACATCCTGAAGGAAATTCTTAAAAACAAACAGAGAATTTTGAATGATAATGTTTTTAGAATTATAGACAGGAGGCAGGCCATAAGACAGTCTTTAAGATTGGCCGAAGAGAATGATTTAATTATTTTTGCTGGCAAAGGAGGGGAAGTATGGATGAATCTTGCCAAGGGTAAAAAAATACCTTGGAAGGAAACAGAAATTGTCCAGGAAGAGTTAAGAAATTTATGAAAAAA
>CAZUVP010000010.1:0-9142 GCA_964623855.1 uncultured Candidatus Saccharibacteria bacterium
AAATCTCTATCAGCTTTAAGTTTTAGCTGTTCGGCTCTAACTTTAGATTCAATGGCTTCGTTGAACGCTACCGAAAACTCAAAATCAATAATGTTAAATTCATCAACCATAATGTCATGTTCAAGCAATCTGTCAGTAAGATTTATTTTGATTTGTTCTTTCACTTCTTCTCTCTTTGTAATTAATTCCTCGGCTGTGAATCTTGCAGTTACCGCTTTTACGGCTTCTTGAATGGAAGGAGCAATAATGCGGGTATTGTAGTTTTTCCCGACCTCCTGCCAAATTTTGTTGACCGAGCCGGGATCCAAGTGGTAGTTCAAAGCAATTTTAGAAGTTACCACCTGCAGGTCTTTTGAAGAAGCGCTGGCAGGGACCTCGTCTTTCTGAATTTTGACATCCATTTTTACCACTTTCTGAATAAAAGGTATCTTTACAAAAAGTCCTTCATCAAAGACTTTATCCTGGACTGCTCCAAACTGTAAAAGTATCCCTCTCTCACCTGCCCCCACGGTACCAAAGGCTCCCAGAACAATTATAAGAGCGATTAGGCCGATGGCTATTTTGGAAAAAATTTTCCCCACTTTTACTTCTGTCATTCTTGAAGGCATGCTGGCGGGATTTATATTTGTGTGTTCCATATTTTAATTACTCAATTATTTATTAATGTTTTCGACTTTATCTATTCTACCTCGTCTCGCCATAGCTAACAAGCGGAGGCGGATCAGAAAACCGCCTCAATAAAAAGGCGGAGACTGAGAGGTACCTGTTTTAACCAAGCAGAGTTAGAATTCTCTTACTTCCAGCTTGGTCTCGGGGAAATTGGCCCCTTCCCTTTCCCTTTACCTAATCCCCTTCCCTTACCTTTTGATCTAAGTTTGGAACCAGGACAGGGTTTCTTTTCTGTTTTCTTCTTTACCATTTTGTTTTTTAATCACTTTCTATTTCTTTTCGACCTTTTATTTTTATTATACCAAAAAACCGCCTTCTCGGCGACTTTTAGAACCTGTTTGGAGAAATAAAAAACGTCTGTGTCCTGCTCTATTTCTGCAATAATTTTTATTCTTTTTATTTTTCATATAGTTTTATGTTTTTTCTCCAAGGCCAAAGATATAAGCCACGAAATAAATGGTTTCCGAAGTTTATCTATAGACCAATTATCATCTTTAAAAAGT
Source organism: uncultured Candidatus Saccharibacteria bacterium (assembly GCA_964623855.1). GTDB lineage: Bacteria > Patescibacteriota > Minisyncoccia > Minisyncoccales > RBG-13-42-11 > CAZUVP01. The sequence continues at coordinate 1,173 of CAZUVP010000010.1, forward strand.
GATGCCTTTTCTATTCTAAAACTAGAAAGCAAAGAAGTAGTAGCTCTCAAGTTTACTGGAGATAGTCTATTATGTTCCTCTAAAAACTGCTCTTTGTTTAGATGTGGATTTATAAGTTTTTTAACCTTTTTGAATCTTGGAATCATATAACTGTTTATATTTTACATTAATTCTTCCAAAAAATCAAGCACCAAGTCCTCTTTTCCAAAGAGGACGAGGGGGAAGATGAGATTTGCCTCATCGCCCACCAAGCGAGACGAAGCCGAGTGACGGTAAAATCAAAAAACCGCCTAACTGATAAGGCGGCTGAAAATATATTTATTAATATATTAATATTTTGAAGCCCAATCCGGTAATTTTCCCGTTCCTCCTCCGCTAGTAGAAAATTCAACAAAACCAATAGCCCCTTTTACGCTGTAGCCAGAAAAAACAGCAGCATTTATACCTTCCGCTATCCACCAAAAAGTGTCGGTTTTTTCTGGTTGCCAAACAATATCGGCATAAAGATGTCCAATGGCCGAAGGATATGTTTCTTTAATCCAGGCAGTCCCATAATTTGACATCGGAATATCAACGGTTCCCACAAGTTCAGCTGACATGTCTCTGGGCTTGTAATGATACGTGGGATACCATTCTCCTTCCTTGTAACATATCTTTTCTGTAGAAAAGGGAGCTTTTGCCCAACCAGTACAGCCTGGATCTTCAGAAGTACAGCCACCGCCACCGTAGGCAAGCCTTACGCATTGAACCTCAAGAAAAGACCAGCCGCTGCTTTCAGCATAAACAGGATAACTGGTGTACTCTCCAAAGGGTCCGTCGCGCTCATCCGGGGAACTCATATCTATCCAAATATCTATTTCGCCATCTATCACTGTATATTTTTCCCAAACATCTCTCTGGATCTCACGAGGTTCAGTTCCTAAAATTTTTCCTGAAATATAAATTATTCCCTCATCCTCTTTGGCCTCTTCTTCTTCTTCTTCTTCTTCCTTCTCTTCTTCTTCTTTCGCTTCTTCCTTTTTTATTTCCTCAAGCTCTTTTTCCTGCGCCTCTAATTTCTTCCTTAATTCTTCTTCCAATTTTTTAATCCATTCCTCATCGCTTCCGAACGAATCTTTCGTCAAATCAATAAATGTGTTCTTGTAATAAGGATGCTTTTCTATTATTTCATTCAGAGCATCAAAATAATTTCCTGTTTCCCTGGCTTGCTTCATAATATTGTGGATTTCGTCTATGTCGTCGGGCGCCAGCAAAAATAATTTCTGCCAATATTTTTCTTGGATGGCAAGAGGAAGATTTTCAAACGTCTCGCTCTCTCCCATTAAATAGTTTTTAAATTCTTCTTTTGCTGTAATATTTACAAATTTATCCCACTCGGCTTTTGTAATAGCCACCCTAATCTTGGTTGCTTCTCCTTCTTTTAATACTTCAAAAAACGCTCTATCTGCTTCGGTTATTGAAGCAGACGTCTTCCCCTCCATTGCCGATTTCCCGGAGTTATAAACCCCTTGGACTATTGATGTTCCTGCGTCCAATGCATCGTCGTCCAATATATAACTCTTTATTTTCCCTTGGACATATCCTTTTGCCTGGCCTTTCGCTTCTTCCATAAGAATCTCTTTGAAAACAAAGGCCTTATTCTGCCTTACGGCATTCAAATAATCAATATATTGGGTTTGGGAGGATCTCAAGGCAGCTGCCTTTTCCATTGCTTTTTTCGTTGCTTCTTCCGTTTTTGCGAAATTAGCTTCCCTATCTGCAGCCTCCACTCTTTCTCCGATTGTTTCAATATAATCCTCTATGTTTTTTTCAGCTCCTTCTGATATTTTTTTGGTGGTGTCCGCCGAAGCCAAGGCAGTTATTGCCGAGATGGCCATGCTGCTATAGCTGTAAACCTCGCCGGCAAAAACAACCAAGACAATTATCTCTGCTCCCGTAGCTTTCACCGGAGCTGCATTTACAAAAAGAAGGGTAAAAAGTAAAAAGGCAACAATTGGTTTTTTGGCAGAATGAAAATTAATCATAAATAAGTACTGGAAAAGTCTGGACAAAAACTACCTTGTCCCCCTTTGTCCCAACCGACGCTTGGTCCATATAATTATACACAATGGCATTTTCCAAAATATCCTGACTTATTTCTCCTTTTGCCGAGGGCTCTCCTAGAATATCGGCAATCTCATTGAAAAGAAGGTCTTCTCCAAATTGGGTAGGCCTAAATTCGGGAAAAGCAACGTTCTTTTCTTCCAAATTCGTAATTGTCTGTTCTTCAAAAAAATCTCCGTCCAAAAATACGAACATTCTTTTCATGTCATAATAGTTCCAGCTTTCATACTTCGCCCCCTGGTCCATTATGAGTATAAAGGTATCTGGGTATCCGAAAGAGTTTATAACCTCTATCTGGTCCGTTGAAGGTGAGACCGCATCCGTTTCTACCACATAAGACGGCTGGGATGACGAAAAATACCAAATTAAAAATCCTCCAATTATTATAAGAAAAGATGCAGCTAAAATTAATATTTTTTTATTTTTCATCATATATCTTTTTTTTATTTTAGCTTATTATTCTAAAAAAAGAACTGAAGTTATCCACAGATATTCTATTTATCAAAAAACAATCTTTCTAGCGATTTTGTTGCGGCTCGGTCGACTCAAAGGGCTCACTGGCCTGCTCCAGGGGACGGACGATGTTAAAGCCTGTTTAGATTAAAGTTTTACCCGCAAATTCAAATACTTCAGAGCTTCTAATAAGAGTGGTGCGATTAGTAGTAAACGTTAATCCTTTATTAGGATTATCCTCAAAACCAAGATAAATCCTCTCGATTTTTCTCTTTTTTAACTCTTTAATAACGGGTTGTAAATCGGAATCAGAACTACCTATAATTGCTGTCTTCAACCCTTTATCGCAAGCTAAAATAACCATATCTACCGCAATTCTTACGTCCACGCCCTTTTCTCTAAAAGTTAATGTTTCGTGTCCTTTTATACACTTTTCTATATGGCCCCTTACTCTGCCGGCAATAACAACCTCAAACCCTTGTTCTTCTAAATGAGTTTTTAATTTTCTTTGTTTTTCTATAAGCTCCTCGGATTTTTTAACGGTTTCGGGATGTTTTATTAATTTTCCAAAATAAAATATTTTCTTATCTATATTTATTCCAGATAATGCTTTATCAATAAGCCCACTAAAATTATAGATAGAAAAATCAATATCTTTTTCTTTATTTGGATTAAGAACTGAACTAATTTTGTCTATAAAATTACGACCGTCTATAAAAAGTATGGTTTTCATAAAAATAGAACCCCAGCGGACCTTGCGGCTAGCTGGGGCGTTGATACTCTAATATTACAAAATCACGATAATTTGTCAAGAGCTTACCTGTGAACAAATTAGCTCCGCACCCTAGACAAAATCCGAACCTATTTTATGGGGATAATGCTCAATGAAAACAGAGGTTTCATTTCGACCTGCGCTTTTATTTGTAAAAGCTTAGTTTTTGAAGTGCCGGTTTTGGTTGGAGGATGTTAGAACCTAGCTTGCCTTACAGAATGTCCTTAATTTGTCTTAATGAATCTATGTTTTTCCAGGCAACACTTTTTAGTTCCTTATTTGAAGAATTAACAGCAATCCCGTGTCCGGTTTTTTTAAAAACCTCTATGTCGTTTTCACTATCTCCAACAAAAACAACTTCATTCATTTTTATTCTAAGTTTTTCTATTAGTTCTCTTAGCTGTTTTATTTTAATTTCTCCCTGATTATCTCTGTAATGGATTTTACTAAGAACGCCTTTCTCATCAAATTCTAAAAAAGAATTAGCATAGAAACCATCTACTTTTAATTTCTTAGCTATTTCCTCTACATATATATCAATTGCCCCTGAAACGAGATAAACTTTATATCTTTTCTTTTTACAGTAAGAAATCAGTTCTTTAGCTTCATACCTTGGTTCAACCTCAGAAAAAACCTTTCCAATAAATTCCTTTGTAGCATTACCACTTTCTTGATATGTTTTAGTCAACATTCTTTCCCCTTCAAGAAAAGATATCTCTCCTTTTTTAGCACGATAAAAGATGTCAACATGATTCTGAACTGAGCAATTTAAAGCCTTCGTCAACAGAAACCATGAGACTCCATCAATTAAAGTTCCATCTATATCAAAACAGACTAATTTAAATTTATTCATGTTCCTATTTTATCAAAAAACCGCCCATAAGAATAGGCGGAAATATGCTCTCTATATTGGACAGGTTTAGAATCTTGGGCCGAAAAAGGAGAAAGGAAAAAAAGAAAGAGCGAGGTACAAACGAATCGATAATGATTCTCCCTCGCTCCTTCGGTCAGAATCCCTTTACAGGATAATCGCTTTCAGCTGGTCGGATAAATTTACCGAGGGCAAGACGGAGTCTAATGCCTCCATCAGCCATTTCTCCGGGAAGGAAAATCGGGAAAGCCAGGACATTTCATTGAGAACAGCCATGACAACCGAAGGGCTTAACTCGGTGGCGAAGATATATGAGAGAATCATCACCAAGTCTTCCTTTATCTCCCGTTCTCTCTTATCGACGATGTCGGCGGTGAGCTCTGCAATAATGCTTCTTGCCTCGTTCTTGAAGAATCCTCGGGCCTGGCAGTAGTTGCGTTTCGCCTCTTCCTTTATTCCTTTCTCGGTCGGACGCTCTCCGGCAGATTTCTTGTCCCACCAGTCCAACGACTCTCTTGGGTTGGAATAAGTGTCGGCGTATCCTCCAAGCACTCTTGACCAATGAGCGGTTGACTTCTCAATCCGGTAGGGCAAAAGAGCATCATTGAAATCAAATATTTTCATAAGGTAGCTATGCGTCTGATCCCGCAGGTCTTTGGCGCCGACAGTTCCCAAAGAGGTTATCAGAGACCCCTTTTCCTTGGAAGCCAGAAAGGTTGAGATGAGCCCGAGGTAACGGCTTCGGTATCCAACGAACCACATACTCAAGAGAGTCATGACCTGAACCGAAGCATCTGGAATAAGTATCAAATCGTCACAGATAGCCCCCACTTCCTCTGCCGTGTGTATGGAGACAGCCTCTACTCTCTCATCCATGCCCATCCATTCTTCCAGACGGGAAGTAACTATAGTGACCAAGGGGTTCCTCTCAGTCCTTATCCTTCCTGCAGCTTTCCAGCAAGCCGAAGCTTTCAGTCTTAGTTCCATCAGATCTTTTTCCGGATGATTACTGACCATTACGTCCCTCCTATTTCTAATTACGATTTATTGTAAACGGAACAATACCTTACATTAATTATCTTTCCCAAAAAGTCAAGCCCCGATGGCTCGAAAATCGTAGCTCCCCTGGCTGGACGATGCCTACTCCGTAGTGAAGCGAAGCTTCTACTGCTGGGGTTAGACCTATTTTGTAACAAAAAATCAGCCAGTTGGCTGATTTCTTGTCCTAAGTAAATCTTCTTTTCAGAACACTTACTTGGGAATTGTGGTGAGGATAATTCAACCCTCACCACTTGCCTAAAGCAATGCTCATTCAATAATCTGCATAATCTGCCATCAGTTTTAGAAGAATTTCTGGCAAGGCAATGTTTAAAGCCTCTTCGATAGAAATATGCTCAACCTGTAAATTCTTTTTAAGCCCAGCTAATTGAGCTACGGAGAATAAATCCTTTCTGCCTATAGTGCAAACTGATCCGTCCGATATGCGCACAAAGAAGTCATCGGGGTTGGCAGAATCGGAAACAGGACCATGCACTAAACCAAAGCGATAATTTGTCTCTTTTCCTCCTTTTGCTCCTTCGGCTGATAATACTTCCTTTATCAGCACCAATGTTCCCTTATAAATTTCCATCTTATTTCTCCCTTCTGTATAATTTATTTTTCCTATATAAAAGGTTTTTAACCTATATTTCGCAATGAGCTAGTAATAAAACAATGCCACATTCCCGTGGTGTTGTCAAATCGTAGCTCCCCAAGTCGGTCTAGAAACTTGTTTTCCGGAACAAATCCGGGAGCCTTTAGAGGTGTCTCAATAACGCCTCTCGGTCGGGGCTATGAAAAGAGACGTCGATAATCGGCACCTCTTTTCCTCTACTTTTCGGGTTTTGACTTTTTAGCCATGAGTTTAGGACTTCCATATATATGAAAGAACACTATTTCTTTTTTTGAAGCCCTTTTAAAAAAAGACCGCCGAGAAACCAACCTCGTGGAATTCTCTCACAAGGAAATTATGTCTTAGCCAACTTTTCTTCCTTCTTGGGTTTTCCAAAACGGAACATTGCTGCTATGAGAACCAAGCCAACAAAAAAGCAAAGGTCCCATATTACATGAAACCATATTCCTCTAAGAAAGTCATGAGATAATAGCCTTACCAGCATTAACAATAAACCCAATGTAAATAATATTGAACGAGTGCGTATCCCTCCCGAGGCAATCTTAATAGCCCTGGAAATAAAAATTAATATCGAAGGAATCCAAATCACTGCTAACGTAAAAATCATTAAATTCATAACTAGCGGATCGGCTTGTAGTATTACGCCTTTAGTAAATGGGTCTATTGTTAAAAATTTTGGTCTTAAAATATTAAGAACAAAAATAACTAAACCCATTATAGCTACTAATCCAAAAGCTTGTCTTTTGAATTTCGGAAAACCAATAGAAGAAACGAATGTAGCAAAGTAAGCTAAGGCAATATACAAAAAAGCATATCCCAAAACAAAACTCCAGACTCCTATTAGATTAAGATAGGGCCCCAAAAGCGAAAGCAATGGTAAACCAAGGACTTCAAATACTCCTAAAACATGGGGGAGTGTGTTAATGAATAAGAATACTGCTAGAAAAATAAAAAACCAGCTAAAGTATTTCATCTGTTCATTCTGACTCTTCTTGTAAGATTTCAGAAATCTTCTTCCAAAAAATGCTGCAATTACAATATTTAATATACAGCATGAAGCAACAAATATAACTGTTAGTTGAAATGGCATATTCACTTAGGAATACTCATTACTAATTTTATCTTGTCGACCTTCTTATTTAAAATGGCTAACAATTCTATTTTATCATTTTTTAGCCTATAGTCTAATCCAAAATGGGCCTGAAAAATCGCGGCTCCGGGGACTGGACGATGCCGTAAGTCCTGAGCGCAATGAAGGGTTAGAACTCTTCGAGCCTGAGGCTCTCAGAGCCGAATGGCCTATTTAACAAAATCAATTTTAAGCTCCCGGTTGAAAATAGAAGCAATTTTTTGAAGAGTATCAGTAGTGAAATTCTGCTGACCTGCTTCCATTCTTGCGATATTACTTTGGGTAGTACCTAACTTTTTTGCTAATTCTACTTGAGATATTTTCTTCTGTTTGCGCAATTGTAAAATCTGGTAAGCAATTTCTAATTGTTTACCATATTCGTTGTAATATTTCTTGAATTTAGGATTTTTTAATCTTTTAACAAGATATACTTGAAAATCCACTGCTTTTTTTGTTTTACTCATATATTTTAGGATTCTTTAAAATATTTTGATAATTTTCTTCGGCTTTTTTAATTTCCGAAGCAGGCGTTTTGGTTGTTTTCTTTAAAAATGCCTGGAGTAAAATTATTGTCTTTTTAATAAATATGAAGTAAAAGACTCTATGTCTATTGCGTCCGAAATCAACTCTTAATTCTCTAATCTTTCCTTTAATATGTTTAGAATAAGGCTCATCTAAATATCCTTTATTTATTCGTAAAAACTCAATATATTTTGATACTTTTGCCTCTTCTTTATCTTTCAATCTTTTAATGTAATCTAAAACCGGGCTTCGGCCTGTTTTGATATCTTTATAGAATTTTACTTTATACTCTTTTGTAGGTTCATTATATATCATATATGATATGTCTGTCAAGGGATGTAATGTGAATAACTAAAAACCTGCCTCAATTATAGCAGATTTTGTTGATCAATAAAATTACTTGTTCCGCGGGTAGTAGGCGATGAGGATTTTGTCCAGGGTGCGGAGC
>CAZUVP010000011.1:0-8966 GCA_964623855.1 uncultured Candidatus Saccharibacteria bacterium
TGAAAGGAAAAGTGGAAGGGAAGCCCTGCGAGGTTTCTTTTAACCACAGATTTCTTTTAGAAGGGCTTCTCAGCGTTATGACTGGCAAAGAAAAAGAAGGAGAGGTTGTTTTGGAGATGACAGGGTCTGACAAACCAGGGGTGATCAGGCTTAAAGGGGATGATAATTATCTTTATTTGGTGATGCCTATCAAAACTAGTTAGGAGCCGAGTTTTAAAAGAGCTTTCTCCATAAAACTATGGAAAATTGAGCCTGCTATAACCACAGCAGGCTTTTCTGCCATAGAAGTGTTGTTGTTGTTCCCGGCCCAGACTCCGACAGAGATGGAGGGAGTATAACCAATAGTCCAGGCGTCTTTATAGTCCTGGGTTGTTCCGGTTTTGGCCGCTACTTGGAAATCTTTAAAATAAAGAAGAGAACGAGATCCAAACATTGGCGCTCGAGCCTCATTATCAGAAAGAATATCATTGACCAGCCTGGCTGTTTCTTCCCCCAGCACTCTTTTTGTGCTTTTTTTATTTTCTTCAATAATCTTCCCTTTCTGGTCTTCTATCTTTAAAATCGTTACCGGAGAGACTCTCAGTCCTTCTGTGGCGAAAACTCCATAAGCCGAAGTCATTTCTAATAATTTTACTTCCCAGCCGCCAAGCACTATTGAAGGACCGAAGGGCGGACTTAGAGTGGTAATCCCCAGATCCTCTGCTGTCTTTACAACATTTTCGATGCTTTCTTCGGGGCTGTCTCCACAAAGATTAACCAATACTTTTACCGAAGGGACGTTTAAAGACTGCGCCAAAGCCTGCCTTAAAGTCACCTCACCTCGGAATTTTTCATCATAGTTCTGAGGAATATATTCCTTGTCGCCCCAGACCCCAAAATTAGTTTCTTCGTCAATCACAGTGTCTTTATCGTTATATCCCTCTTTGAAAGCGGTGGCATAAACAAAAGGTTTGAAAGCAGAACCCGGTTGTCGGCCAGGATTTTCTGCCGTACCGACAACTACATTAAATTTAGGGTCAAACATACAATCAACCCCCGAAGTGCAGTCTTCAGGATAAGGAGGGGCGTAATAATCGCCGTCTCCAACAGTTAAGGCTAAAACTTCGCCAGTTTTTGGATCAATTGCCACCAGCCCAGCATTGTGAGCGTTATAACTTTTATTCCATTCGAGCCCTTGTTTGGCCGCAGCCTCAGCCGACTCCTGGAGTTCCCAGTCCAAAGAAGTATAAACTTTTAGCCCTTGTTTTCTAAGAAACTCCTCATCATATTTTTCAGTAATTTGTTGTTTGACCCATAAAGTAAAGTAAGGAGCCTTTATTTGGATCGGTCTCTCGGTAAATTTCAACTCCTCTTTTTTTGCTTCTTCTTCCTGGTGTTCGGTTAAAAATCCGGCTTTAGTCATTTTGCCTAGGACATAATTTTTTCTGGTCAACAGCTCGTCTTTATGGCTTCCGTAAGGAGAAAGATAACTGGGAGCTTTAATCAGGCTGGCCAGAATGGCAGCTTCTGCTATTGATATTTCTGAAACCGATTTTTCGAAGAAGGTCTGGCTGGCTGTTTCTACTCCGTAGCAATTTGAGCCAAAAGGCACTTGGTTCAGATACCATTCTAAAATCTGGTCTTTTGAATAACGCCTATCTAATTCTAGAGCTAAAACAATTTCTCTAGTTTTCCTCTCAATAGTTTTTTCGGTAGAAAAAAAGGTGGACCTGATTAGCTGCTGGGGGATGGTAGACCCTCCGTAAATTGGTTCCTGGATTTGCAGATTAATCAAAATAGACCTTATAATTCCTCGGAGGTCAATTCCAAAATGGCTGTAAAAATTAGTGTCTTCTGTGGCAATAACTGCCTGCCGAAGACATTCGGGTATTTGGTCTAAACCGACTAAAGTTCTTTTTTCTTCACCATAAATTTCATAAAGCAGGATTTGGCCGGTGCGGTCATAGATTTTGGTAGACTGGGCAAACTGTTTTTCAGTGAATTTTTCCGGTCGAGGGAGATCTCTGGCGTAGAAAATAAAAATAATTGAGAGAACGAAAAACACAAGTAAAAAACTGAACTCGAGCAATTTTAAGACGGAAAAGAATCGGGCCCTGCTTTTGTTTTTTTGATAAACTTGACGGTATAATTTTCTCTGAGCCATATTCCTTATTTTACCCCGCTAGAAGTCATTTTTCAATTAAGAAATATTGTTTTTAGATCTCTAACGGGGTAAAATAAGAAAAGCATGAAAATAAATACCAACCCTCAAAAAATAAAAGAAGTTTTGGCAAGAAAAACAGAGGCAGTTTTACCAAATAAAGAAGGATTGAAACGTTTGATGCGAAAACGGAGAATTAGGCTTTATTTAGGGATTGATCCCACTGGAACAAAGTTGCACCTTGGGCATACAATAACCCTACGGAAGCTCCAGGAATTCGCCGATTTGGGACATGAAGCAATTTTAGTAATTGGGACAGGCACGGTTCTAGCCGGAGATCCTTCTCAGAGAGAAAAAACCAGGTCGCGGATTTCTGCGAAAGAGATCAAAGGGAACATGCAAGACTGGAAGCGGCAAGCCAGAAAAATTTTGGATTTTTCAAAAGTAAAAATAAAATATAATGGAGACTGGCTCTTAAAATTAAGATTGAGTAAGATTGTTGATATAGCCTCTCATATTTCAGCAGTGAAACTATTCCAGAGGGAAATGTTCCAGGGAAGATTAAAAAGAGGAGACACTGTTTGGATGCACGAAACTTTGTATCCTCTTCTTCAAGGATATGACTCTGTTGTTATGAATGTTGACTTAGAGATTGGCGGGACGGACCAGGTTTTCAATATGCTTATCGGCAGAGAACTGCAGCAGAAAATAAACAAAAAAGAAAAATTTATTTTAACCTGCCCTATGATTTTAGGAATTGACGGCCGACCAATGAGCAAAACCTCCGGAAACTGCGTCTGGATTGAAGATTCGTCTGATCAAATGTTCGGGAAAATTATGTCAATTTCCGACGATTTAATTCTCTCTTATTTTGAACTTCTGACAAATATTTCTCCTCAAACAATAAAAAACTATAAGAAAGATCTTAGATCAAAAAAGGTCAACCCCATGAAAATTAAGAAAGAGCTTGCTCGGAAAATAGTAGAATTATATCATTCCAAAAAAAAGGCAGAAGCTGCTGAAAAAGAGTTTAGCAAAGTGTTTGAAGAGAAGGGGCTGCCCTCAAAAATCCCCGAAGTAAAAATTAGAGAAAAGGAGTTAAATATTTTGGACTTGTTAGTAAAAACAAAACTGGCTTCTTCGAAATCTGTTGCCAAGAGGTTAGTTCTACAGAACGGAATAAAGATTGCAGGCAGCATCAAAAAAGACTGGGAAGAGAGGGTAAAAATAAAAAAAGGACTTGTCGTCCAGGCCGGGAAAAGAAAGTTTGTTGTATTGACTTAAACCCCGTTAGAAATTTTTGATTCAAACTTATTACTGAAAGACAATGTTTCGTAAAATTTCTAAACGGGGTAAAGAAAATCCCGCGTTCAGCGGGATATTCTTTTTCTACTCAGAAGCTTCTTCTTCGGGAGCAGCTTCTCCTTCTTCAGGAGTAGCTTCCTTTTCAGGAGTAGCTTCTTCGTCTTCATTGACCAAAGGTTTCAATTCTTTGTCTTCGTAAATCATAGTTTTTCGGCTATTATTATCTTTTCTATTTAACTACTTTGCTCCGCCTTTTAGCGGAGCTATTTTCTGCGTTAAGCGACCTTTTTAGTTCTGGTGTTCATTATATTTATATTTTAAAACTTGTCAAGCACATATCTTGCAAAAGCAAGATATGTGAAGATGAAGCATAGCTTCATCACCTACCGAATTTCGAAGGAAGAGAAGGTCTGTTCGAAGAAATAATTTCTTCTCTCGTCCTCACTTACGTTCGGGCAAATGAAACTTTAGTTTCATTGAGCCTTAAATCGGGCTTCATTTCAGACCGCTTCTCGCTTGAATTCTTTTTTACGCTGGTTCCATGCCCAAATTTCAATATCAACCGAGACCTTCTGTGGGAATCTATTCTTCCTTAGGAAATTCTCTATCTTCTTTTTTCTGGCAGAGAAGTTGGGAAGAGTAGTTAGTTGGAGAAATTTGATCTTTGTTGTTCTTTTCCGCCAGCAAACCAAGTCAAAGACCCCGAAAATATCGTTCTGCTTGAATTTCACTTTAGCCGGATACCAATAAACAAATCCCTCTTTCTCTAGTATTCCAACGGCTTTTTTTCTGATTAATGATTCTTTTGCCATCGAAGTAAATATTTATCGCAGATCGAAATGAAGCTTTAGTTTTATTGAGTATATTATACCTTCATATTACTGTATATTTCTTGGACTGAGTCGTTTTCGTCCAATGCCTCAAAAAGCTTTTGACAGCTTTCTTTGTCTTTTTCTGGCAAATCAAGCTCTTCTTTGGCTATCCAATCCAGAGAAGTAGAATCAATTTTGATTCCTTTCTCTTCTAGATTTTTCCTTACTTCTTCTAATTCTTCCGGCCTTGTATAAATATCTAAATTATCGTTGTGCCAGTAAATATCTTGGGCTCCACTTTCGATAGCCGTTAGCTCCAACGATTCTTTGCTTTTATTTTCTGGAGGTTGTTCGTCGGGGCTTATTGTGATACATCCTTTTCTTTCAAACAACCATTGAACAGACCCGCTTCCTGCCAGTTTTCCGTTATATTGGAACAAAATCTGCTTAACCTCGCTTAAGACTCGGTTTTTATTATCAGTAATCCCTTCAATAATGATGGCCAATCCTCCTGGACCGTAAGCTTCGAATAAAACCTCCTCTAATTTTTCGCCCCCCAGCTCGCCGGTTCCTTTTTTGATAGCTCTTTCGATATTGTCTGAAGGCATATTGGCGGCTTTCGCCTGGTCAATGGCTAATCTTAATTTAGGATTGGTTTCTGGTTCTCCGCCTTTTTCTCGGGCAGCAACTGAAATCAACTGGGAGAGCTTAGAAAAAATTTTACTTCTCTTGGCATCAGTTGTTGCTTTTTTATGTTTGATGCTGGAAAAATGAGAATGTCCTGACATTTTAATTTACTTTAAGTTTTTTCTTTAATCTTAAAATTATTATACCAGAGAAAGCCGCCAGAATAAGAGCCATTAAAAAAACGAAATAATTATTAGAATCTTCTTTCGAATCTACGTGAAGAAACTGACCAGCTGCAGCCAACTGTTTTTCTTCTTTACCCTCCGTAGCTTTAGCGGAGGAGGGCTTCTCCTCTGCTATCTGGACAGGTTGGTTATTTTCAGCACTGGGAGTCGGAACATTGTCCCAGACCCAACCAGAATAAGTTAAACTGAAAGATTCTTCTCTGGGGGCTTTTTCATAACTTATCTCGTCTACAATCTTTTCGTCTGGCTGGATTAATTTTAAACTATCACCGTCATTATTCAAAGTGATCCCCGTTTTTGGCCTGGTAAAAACCAAAAATCCTTTGGAATTAATTTCTATTCCTTCTGGGAAAGTATAAGTTTGAGACCGGCCGACAGTATCTTTTATCTGCCAACCAGAGAGGTTAACTGTAAAATCATTTTTATTAAACAGTTCAATCCATTCGTTCTCTGAATCAGCACCTTCTGGTGAAGGCAGAATTTCATTGAAAACAACTCCCAAAGGATATTCAATATTTCTTGCGTTAATCCAAGCCAACCCTTGTTCTTTGATATCTTCAATTCTCAAGTTGCTAATACCTTTTATTTTGGCAAGGTCGTCTAAAAAAGAGAATGGTCTTAAAGAAATTAACTCTAGTGCTCTTGCTTCCCCTATGTGGATAATTTTGACTAAATCCTCCAAAGAGGCTGTATTTATATCTATTTTTTCTACGGCTTGGAGAGAAAAAGGAACTGAAACAAGAATAAAAGCAAACAATACCCTTGACAAATTTACCATAATCTTGTACAATATAAAAGTTAAAAACAGTTCCAGAGCTGGGGGGAGGAATCTTCTTCAGAAGGATAATCTGGCTTAGGCGAGATTACTCCTCGGAAAGTTTCTGAGCTTTAGTCCCTAGTACTTCAGTTCCCCCAGCTCCGGGGCTGTTTTTTTATGCTTCGACAAACTCAGGGTTATTCTCCCGTTACTCTTTCTATTTCTTCGATAGTGGTGGTTTTTTCTAGAACCTTTATCAATCCATCTTGGTAAATCGTAACCATCCCCCTTTTTATGGCTTCCTGCCGGAAGGCGGAAATGGAAGGGTTTTTTAAAATAAATCTTTCCATCTCGCTGTTGATTAAAATTGCTTCAAAGATTCCTATTCTCCCTCTGAAACCTGTAAAATTGCAGTATTTGCATCCCTTGGCTTTAGGAATCTTTAAGTTCTTGGTTAATTTTGGGATTTTAATATTTCCGGGAATTGCTTTCAAAGATTTTTTTATTTTAGTTAGGTCTTTAGGAGAAACGGTTTTTAGCTCGGCACATTTCTTGCAAATCTTTCTGACCAATCTTTGAGCAACAGCTAGGTTGATGGCCGGTCCGATATTTTTTATATCTCCTTCTAGGCTGATTAATCTAGCTACGGTGCCGGCAGAGTCATTGGTATGAAGAGTGGTTAAAACCAGATGGCCGGTTAGGGCTGCTTGGAGAGCGATTTTACAAGTTTTGGAATTCCTTATTTCTCCCACCAGAATAACGTCTGGATCCTGACGGACAATGGCCTGAAGCCCGGAGGCAAAATCGTAGCCCTTGGAAGGATTAATCTGAGTTTGGGAAAGTCCTTTTAAATGATACTCAATAGGATCTTCGATAGTGATGATTTTAATTTCTGGTTTCTGGATTTTTTTTAAAAAAGCATATAGGGTAGTGGTTTTACCGGAGCCTGTGGGACCGGTCACAATAACCATGCCATTAGGCTTTCTGATTTCTTTGCTAAAGAGAGCTAATAAGTCCTCTCTCAGTCCTAGGGCCTCCAAATCAATTAAACTTTTTGGGTTTAAAATCCTCAAAACAATAGATTCTCCGTATTCTGAAGGAAGGGTGGAAACCCTAATCTCCACAGAAACATCTTTCATTAAAATAGAAAATCGGCCATCCTGAGGCCGATCAGTAATATTAAGTTTAATTCCTGACAAGAGTTTGGTTCGGGAGAGAAGCTTCTCATAAAGATCCTTTTTTATCGTGGTAACGTCTTGGAGAACGCCGTCTATTCTTGAACGGACCTTGGCTTGATTTTCTTCGGATTCAATATGTAAATCAGAAGCTTCCAAATAGACGCTTCCTCCCAAAAGGAGTTGGATAATATTGGAAATGTTCTCTTCTGGGGATTGTTCAACCTTTTTCTTTAGGTCGGGAATGTTTTTTATTTCTTTTTTCAAGGCAGCACTTTTTTCGGGAGAAATATTTAATTCTTTGCTGATTTTTTTTGAATTTTCTGCCATAAAGGATTAAAATTAACTAAGTTGTTAATTAAACTTAGCTTATTAAACTTGAAAAGTCAATCTATCATCAATGGAAATAAAATGTTTAAGTAAGGATCCGGGGCAGACAAAAAAACTGGGCGAGATTTTGGCCAAAGAAATCTTGAAAGAGAAAAAACAAAAGAAAGCTTTTGTTCTTGGACTGAAAGGAGGCCTGGGAGGAGGCAAGACCACGTTTTTGCAGGGTTTTGCCAGAGGATTGGGAATAAAGGAAAAAATTACCAGCCCCACCTTTATTATCATGAAGAAATTTTCAAATTTCTATCACTTCGATTGTTATCGTATTCGAAAACCAAAAGAGCTCTTGGATTTGGGGTTTAAAGAAATTATTTCCAATCCTCGAAACATTGTAGCTATTGAATGGGCAGAAAGGGTCGAAAAAATATTGCCCAAAGAAGTTTTAATTCTAACCTTTGAATTTATTAACAAAAGAACCAGAGAAATTGTGTTAAAATATTAAAGATGACTACTAAAGAAAAACACCTCCTTATCATAGATGCCAATTCCGTTATCCATCGGGCCTATCACGCTCTTCCTCGCTTGACCACAAAGAAGGGAGAATTAGTCAATGCTGTCTATGGATTCCTACTGGTTTTTTTAAAGGCGATAAAGGATTTTCAGCCAGACTTCATTGTGGCCTGTTTTGACCACCCTAGCCCCACGTTTCGTCATAAAAAATACAAAGAATACAAAGCTAAGAGACCGCCAGCTCCGGAAGACCTCTATCAACAGATTCCCAAAGTTAAAGAGATTTTGGAAACTTTTGGTGTTTCTTTTTTTGAAAAAGAAGGGCTTGAAGCAGATGATTTGATTGGTACGATAGCCTTCCTCTCTCCTAAAAAACAGGTCTTTCCTAAAGTTGAAACTATTATTTTAAGTGGAGATTTAGATACTCTCCAGCTGATAAACCCGCAAACAAAAGTGTATGTCTTAAGAAAAGGGGTTAAGGATGTTATTTTGTACGACGAAGCTCTGGTGAAAGAAAAATTCCAGGGGCTAATTCCAGCCCAACTCCTTGATTTCAAAGCCCTGAGAGGCGATCCTTCAGACAATATTCCCGGGGTAACAGGCGTTGGAGAAAAAACAGCTATTAGTCTGCTTTTGGAACTTGACAGTTTGGATAAATTATACCGAGAGCTTGAGAAAAATTCAGACAAAGCAAAGAAAATCAAGCCGAGATTAAGAGAAACCTTATTACGCTATAAAGAGCAAGCTTTCCTTTCTAGGGATTTAGCTAGAATCAAAAAGGACGCTTTGGCCGATTTTAATTTAGAAAAGTGCAAGTGGGGAGAGTATGATAAAGAAAAGATAGTTAGCCTTTTGAAACAATTAGAATTTACCAGTTTAATCGAGAGACTGCCCGGCGGAGAAAATAAAAAGAAAAATCCAATTGGGGGGAATTTAAAGTTGTGGTAAAATAATTAAAATCAAAGGTCGACGAGAAAAGTATTAAATCAAAAGGATTATGTCTGATAAGAACCTTTCTGAAGAAGCTCAATGGTTTTTGCAAAACCTTCAGCGACTCCAAGATGAATT
>CAZUVP010000012.1:0-8922 GCA_964623855.1 uncultured Candidatus Saccharibacteria bacterium
CAGGCAATAGAAGCAAAAGAGGGAGTAGCAATCAAGCCCGAATCTTTAACCTTGGCTTCCATTACTTTTCAGAATTATTTCAGGATGTATAAAAAGCTGGCCGGAATGACAGGAACAGCTGCCACTTCAGCAGAAGAGTTTGATAAGGTTTATGGCTTAGAAGTAATTATTGTTCCTACCTATAAACCGATGATAAGAAAGGATTTACCAGACTCGGTTTTCAAAAGCAGTGAGGGAAAATTTGAGGCATTAGCCAGAGAAATAAAGGAAAAACACGAGAAGGGCCAGCCGATCTTGGTTGGTACGACTTCCATTGAAAAAAATGAATATTTAGGAAAATTATTGGATAAAGAAGGTGTTCCCCATCAGATTTTAAATGCCAAGCATCATGAAAAGGAAGGGGAAATTATTGCTCAAGCTGGAAAATTGGGAGCTGTAACTATAGCTACAAATATGGCAGGGAGGGGAGTAGATATAATCTTGGGAGGCAATCCTTTGGATCCCGAGGAAGCCAAAAAAGTTGTGAACTTGGGAGGGCTTTACGTAATGGGCACCGAGCGGCACGAAGCCAGAAGAATTGATAATCAGCTTAGAGGAAGGTCCGGCAGACAGGGAGACCCAGGGGTTTCTCAGTTTTTTCTTTCTCTGGAGGATGATTTATTGAGAATTTTTGGTTCAGATAAAATAAAATCCTTAATGACCGTTCTCAAAGTTCCCGAAGACCAGCCCATTGCCGCTAATTTGGTTTCCGGCGCTATTGAGTCGGCCCAGGAAAAAATTGAGGGAATGAATTTTGACATGAGAAAACATGTTTTGGAATATGACGATGTAATGAACAAACACAGAGAAGTTTTTTATAGGAAAAGAAAAGAAATAATTGAAAAATCTCAAATCTCAAATCCAGAGGCTCCTGACAGCTTGAGATCGTATATTTTAGAATTAATTAAAAAAGGAGAGTTTAAGGAAGAAGATTATATAAAAAAAGAAAAAGAGATAGGCGAGGAAAAGATGCGCCAAGTTGAGAAAATAGTTTGTTTGAGGATTATGGATATGCTTTGGCTGGAACACTTGGAAAATATGAACTATTTAAGAGATTCAGTAAGATTGAGAGCTTACGGCCAGATGGATCCTTTGGTTGAATATAAATCAGAAGGTCATAAGATGTTTCAAAAGCTTTTGCAGATGTTTGAGTCAAGCATTGTCCAAACCGTCTTCAAATTAACCGCTGAAGAACAACCCAAATCTCCTATGACAGAGGCGAAGCCTCTTTCAAATGCGCCTCGACTAAATAAAGTCAAGGTGGGTAGGAACGACCCCTGTCCCTGCGGGAAAAAGGATTCTATCACTGGCAAACCAATTAAATATAAGAAGTGTTGTTATCCTAAATACGGCTAAATCTATGTTGTTTTTGCCCATTGGCTGTTTAATATTTTTGCTTTTTATTCTAGCTTTGCCCATTTTATTCATCTTAGGCTATTTTCATATTGTTACTCTAGGTTTTGAAAATTTGGGCATTTCGCCGCAGTTAACCATATTCTTACTTTTGGCAATTTTAATCGGATCAGCCATTAACATACCTCTTGGCAGAAAGAAATTTATACGCATAGAAGAACAGAGATTTTTTGGACTATGGAGAACACCCAAAATAGAAGCCCAGGGAGTTGCCATTAATTTAGGAGGAGCTGTGATTCCGATTTTTCTCTCTTTTTATTTTCTTTTTCTGAGTTGGCAGGCAGGATTTGATTTCCAGGCCATTCTAATAGCTCTTATTTTGATGATTGTCCTTACTAAGTTTCTATCAAGAGTTGTTCCTGGCAGGGGTATTTCCCTGCCAGCTTTTATTCCGCCTATTTTTGCTGCTATTTTTGCTTTGATTTTAGCTCCTGATTTTCCTGCTGCCTGCGCTTTTATTTCTGGGACTCTGGGAACTTTAATCGGAGCTGATCTCTTAAATCTTAAACAAGCTCAAAAGCGATGCGGATTTATTTCAATCGGGGGAGCGGGGATTTTTGATGGAATCTTTTTAGTGGGCATTATCTCTGCGCTTTTGGCAGGATTCTAAAATGAAACGAGACGAGAAATTTCTCGTCTCGTTAATCTTCCTTTTTATCCGTTTTTTTATTTCTTGAATTTTTGAAGGTCGTTGAAGTCCTCCCAAGTTTTGTAAATTCCCAGCAGGGTGCAGAAAGCGATAATCCAGATTATCAGCCATGGATTATCAGAAGCTATTCTGGATTCTCCGTCAGACCAGATGTGTAAGAAGTGATAGGTAATGAAGCTCATGGCTGCCAAGAAAACGACTCCCAAGCCGAGCTCCGTTACCATACGCCAAAGTCCTCTTTGTTTTCTCAAGTACAAGATAATGTCTTCAAGGATTTTCCACAGCCCGAAGAGGAGAACTAAAGGAACGAGGACGTATAATTCTGCGCAGAGAATCCAGAAAATAGGTTCGTTGACAGTAATACCTCCGTGCTGGACGACGACGGAGAAGTGCCATCCCAGAAAAATCAGATAGAAGACGGCCAGCATATCCAGTATAATATCTGTCACAAAATACCGTACAGACCTCTTTATTTGCACAATTACCCTCCATTCCGGATTTTTAAGGAAGATTTTCTAGTAATAAAACAATACCACTTTTTGTAGATTTTGTCAACTTTGGGGTTTGACTTTTAAGCTAATTTAGGCAATAATAGACTATATGTCGAAAAAGAAAGTTTATATTACCTTGGCCCTAATTTTTATTTTGGCTTTTTTTGCTGGGAATTTTGCTTATCCCCAGTTTTTGAATTTGCCTAACTTCCCAGAAATTCCTTTTAAATTAGGATTAGACTTGCAAGGTGGAACTCATTTAGTCTATGAAGCTGATTTATCTAATATTGAGAAAGAAAATTACGGCTCTTCAATGCAAGGGCTGAGAGATGTTATTGAGAGGCGTGTTAACCTTTTTGGAGTTCAGGAGCCAATTGTTCAAACCCAGGAAACCCATGGTCAGTACCGGCTTATTGTAGAGCTTGCCGGCGTCAAAGACCCGGCTGTCGCCATTGAACAGATAGGCCTGACTCCTTATTTAGAGTTCAAAGAACAAAAAGAAAATTATCAAGAGATTGTCCAAAAAAACAAAGAGATAATTGAATCTGGCGAAGAGGGACAACTAGAAGAACTGGAAGAGCCCTTCCAATCCACTCTTTTAACTGGCAAGTATTTGGAGAAATCAGAAATAAACTTTGACCAGACGACAATGAAACCAATGGTTTTACTTCAGTTTAACGAAGAAGGGGCCCAACTTTTTGGAGTTTTGACTGAAAAAAATATTGGCAAATTTCTGCCAATTTACATTGATGGTATCTTGATTTCTGCTCCTACCGTCCAGGAAAAAATCTCCGGTGGCAAAGCTCAAATTACCGGCTCATTCACGGTTGAAGAAGCCCAAGTCTTGTCCAGAAACTTGAATGCAGGCGCCTTGCCAGTGCCGATTAACCTGATCTCTCAACAATCAGTAGGTCCAACCTTAGGAGCCATTTCCTTGGAAGAATCTTTGAAAGCAGGAATGGTGGGATTTTTAGCGATAATTCTGTTTATAATTGTTTTTTACCGGCTGCCGGGGGTCTTGGCTTCTTTGGCTTTGATAATTTATATCGGCTTGATTTTGTCGCTTTTTAAATTAGTTCCAGTTACCTTGACTTTGGCTGGGATCGGCGGATTTATCTTATCAATCGGCATGGCAATAGATGCCAATATCTTAATTTTTTCCAGGTTGAGAGAAGAATTAAGGGCGGGGAAAGATTTTTATCAGGCAGTAGAAGAGGGTTTCGAGCGGGCTTGGTCTTCGATCAGAGACGGCAATCTGACAACTCTAATTGTAGCTGCCATTTTGTTTAGCTTTGGCACCAGTTTCATTAAAGGATTTGCCTTGACCTTGAGCTTGGGGATTTTGATTAGTATGTTTTCAGCAATTTTTATCACTAAAAACTTCCTCAGGTGTTTTATAAATACAAAACTTGAAAAAATAAAGTGGCTATGGCGATAAATTTTCTAAAATATCGTAAAATTTATTTTATCTTCTCTGGAATTTTAATCACAGGGTCCTTAGTCTCTCTTTGTGTTTTTGGCTTGAATCCGGGGATTGATTTCACCGGCGGCAGCATTTTGGAAATAGAATACAAAACCGAGAGACCGTCCAACCAGGAAATAAAAGATGCCCTTTCTGAATTAGATTTAGGAGAGATTTATCTCCAGCCAACGGAAGAAAAGGGGGTCATCTTAAGAATGAAAGACATTTCAGAAGAAAATCATCAGGAAATTATTAATAAACTTGCAGAAGAAAAAGAAGTGGAAGAGCTGAGGTTTGAATCAATAGGCCCTGTAATCGGGAAAGAATTGAAAGAAAAAACCGGTATCGTTGTTGTCTTGTCATTATTAGCCATTGTTTTGTATATTGCCTTTGCTTTCAGGCGGCTGACCTTTCCGGCTAAATCTTGGCAGTATGGCGTAGCCTCCCTCTTTGCTCTTTTTCATGATGTTTTGATTCCTCTGGGGATTTTCTCCCTTCTGGGAAAGTTTTATGGACTCCAAATTGCCATTCCGGTAGTCGTGGCCTTATTGACCGTTTTAGGCTATTCCATCAACAACACTGTAGTTATTTTTGACAGGATCAGAGAAAATTTACTGAAAGGTGTGGGAAAAGATTATATAGATACTGTTAACCAGGCTCTTAATCAAAGTTTAACCCGTTCCATTAACACTTCTTTGACCACTCTTTTTGTCTTGATAGCCATTTTCTTTTTGGGAGGGGAAACGCTCAAATATTTTGCCCTAGCTTTGATTATGGGAATTGTAGCTGGCACTTACTCTTCTTTGTTTTTAGTCAGCCCTATTTTGGTCAGCTGGTTGAAATGGCGAAAGAGGATATAAAGATTCCTGTTTGACAAAGCACTCAAAAAATGATATAAAATAAAAACATGGACCTAAATTATTCCAAAATTTGCGCCAACCTTTTGGGAAAACTTCCCCAAAGACAAAAGAGCATTCTTTCTCAAAGGTTCGGTTTAAACTCGCCAGCTGGCGAATCTCGGAGGGAGACTTTAGAATTTATCGGTAAAAACTACGGCATCACCAGGGAAAGAGTCCGCCAGATTGAAAAAGATGGTTTTATTAGGATAAAAAAAGAAAATAAAAAATATCTGCCGGTTTTCCAATATTTTAAAAATTATCTCAAAAACCAGGGAGAACTAAAGAGAGAAGATGTGCTTTTGGCTGATTTAGGGAGTAATAAATGGCAAAATCAGATTTTTTTCCTTTTGAACTTAGGAGAAGATTTTGAAAGGATTGGAGAGAATAATGATTTTTATCCTTTATGGGCTTTCAACAGAAATTCTGTAGGTCGGGCTAAAAAAGCGGTTGATTTTGTTTCAACCAAGCTTAAAAAAACAGGAAAACCCATGCAACTAAAAGAAATAAAAACTTCCAGCCCAATAGACCCAAAGGCCCTAAGTTCTTATTTAGAAGCATCAAAAAAAATACAAAAGAATTCAGAAGGCCTATTTGGCTTGAAGGAATGGCCAGAAATTAATCCCAAAGGCATAAAAGATAAAGCCTATTTAGTTTTTAAAAAAGAAAAACAGCCTCTTCATTTTGTAAAGGTGGCTGATTTTATTCCTTCGGCCCTTTCTCAAACCGTGCATAATGAATTGATCAAAGACAATAGGTTTATTTTAGTCGGCCGGGGGATTTATGCTTTGAGAGAATGGGGGTATAAAGAAGGAACAGTAAAAGATATTATTATTAAAATCCTAAAAGAAGACAAAAGGCCTTTGAGTAAAGAAGAAATATTAAAGAGAGTTTTGAAAGAAAGATTTGTCAAAGAGAATACAATTTTGTTAAATCTAAGTAATAAAAAATACTTTGCCAAAAATTCTGGAGGTTTATACACTTTAAAAAGATAACTTAGGTAAATGCAAACAGCAGAAGCCTATTTAGTCCTAAATTACATTATTGAGGTCTTTGGGAACTGGTGGTGGGTTCCTTTACCTTTTCTTTTATGGAAGCCTTTTATTTTCCTTTATCTTTGGTGGCGGGAAGAAATTTGGCTAAACAAGCAAAAGATGGTTTTACTGGAGGTAAAACTGCCAAAAGAAATTACCAAACCCATAAGAGCCATGGAAACAGTTATGGCCTCAATGCACGCTGCGGTTTATCATCCTCCTGACTGGTGGGAAAAATGGATTGACGGTCAGGTTCAGTTGTCTTTATCTTTTGAAATTTCTTCCATCGGCGGGGAGACTCATTTTTATGTTAGGACAGGGTCCGCTTATAGAGATGCTGTGGAGTCATCCCTCTATTCCCAATATCCAGAGATTGAGCTGGTTGAGGTGGATGATTACACAAAATATGTACCTCAAAGTATTCCCAATAAAGATTGGGATCTTTGGGGAACAGATTATAAATTGGTTAAAGATGACCACTTTCCGATTAAGACTTATCCCAAGTTTGAAACGGAGGCGGAAAAAGAAGAAGAAAAGAGAGTGGATCCTGTGGCTGCTCTTTTAGAAGCGATGGCAAAAGTAAAACCAGGCGAGCAATTCTGGATTCAGATTATAGGAGAACCCATTGCCGAAGACCCCTCCAATGCCTGGGTGAAGAAAGGAGAAGAGTTGAGGGATAAATTAGCCAGGAGACCGGCTTCCGCAGGCGCCCCCAAACCGATGATCCAGGAGGCAGCCGAAATTTTAATAACCGGGAAACCAGCCGGTCAGGAAGTGCCAGAAGAAAAAGATATTATCCCACCGGAAATGAAACTAACCCCGGGAGAAAGAGAAGTAATCACCAGATTAGAAGAGAAAATATCCAAACCTGTTTTTATCAGTACTATTAGATTTATTTATCTCGGCAGAAGGGAAATCTGGTTTAAGCCTAATTTCCGGCTGGGCTTCTCTTATTTTAATGGTTATACTACTTTAAATGTTAATTCTTTGTTTCCTACGGGCAGAACCTTGACTAAAATTCACAAGCACTGGTTTTTACCAATTAACTTAATCAGGCCCAGAAGACATTATCTGAGATGCCGAAAATTGTTTAGAAATTACAGAATAAGACTTACTCCTTTTTTCCCAAGAAGTGGGGGAACTTTTGCTTTGAACATAGAAGAGATGGCTTCCCTTTTTCACTTCCCAGGGACAGCGGCCGCTCCGGCTCCCGGAGTTCCCCGAATTGAAGCCAAGAGAAGGGCAATGCCCTCAAATCTTCCCATAGAAGGTGAATAAATATATGGAAGAGCAGATTAATTTTTTTGCTGAAACAACTTTTCGTAATCAAAGGAAGAAATTTGGAACTAAAATCGACGATAGGCGTCGGCATATGTATTTGATTGGGAAAACCGGTATGGGCAAGACCGTTATGTTAAAAAATATGGCTATTCAGGATATCAGAATGGGCAACGGAGTTGGTTTTATTGACCCTCATGGTGAGGCGGCCGAAGAATTATTGGATTTTGTCCCTTCCAGCAGGATAAACGACGTAATCTTTTTCAATCCTGCTGACATAGAACACCCTATTGCTTTTAATATAATGGAGAAGGTTGACGTTGAACACAGGCATTTGGTGGCCTCAGGCCTTATGGGGGTTTTTAAAAAAATCTGGCCGGATGTTTGGTCAGCCAGAATGGAATACATTTTGAATAACTGTATCTTGGCTCTCTTGGAGTATCCCGATTCCACTTTATTAGGGGTCAACCGAATGCTGGCAGATCCTGAATACAGAAGAAAAGTGGTGGAGAAGGTTACCGACCCGGTAATAAAGTCTTTTTGGGTCCAGGAGTTTGCCAGATACACCCAGAGGTATGAAGTAGAAGCCACAGCTGCCATCCAGAACAAAGTCGGTCAGTTTATTTCCGCTCCTTTAATCAGGAATATTATTGGTCAGGTTCAGTCTAATATTGATATGAGAAAGGTCATGGACGAGAAGAAAATCCTGATTGTTGATTTGTCCAAAGGCCGGATCGGAGAAGATAACTCCCGTCTTTTGGGGGCCCTTTTAATTACAAAACTCCAGCTGGCTGCTATGTCCAGGGTGGATATCCCCGAAGAAAAGAGAGAGGACTTTTTCCTCTATGTTGATGAGTTCCAAAACTTCGCCACAGAATCCTTTACCAATATCATGTCAGAAGCCAGAAAATACAGGTTGGCTTTGATTTTAGGACACCAGTACATTACCCAAATGGAGGAAACAGTGAGAGATGCAGTTTTTGGAAATATGGGGACAATAGTTTCTTTCAGAATCGGGGCCGAAGACGCCGAGTGGATGGAAAAAGAATTCGCTCCCAATTTCTTGGCACAAGACCTGGTAAACCTGCCCAAATACAATATCTATTTGAAATTAATGATTAACGGGGTGGCGGGCGATGCTTTTTCCGCCTTGACTCTGCCACCTTTTCTGAAAGAAGAAAAATCAAACCGGGATAAAATCATTAAGGTTTCTCAAGAAAGGTACAGTACTCCCAGAAAGATTATTGAAGATAAAATAAGCCGCTGGACAGGAAGCCTTAAGCTGCCAGAAGCCCCCAAAGCCCCTCCAATTTTGTATGATGCCAAATGTTCTTCGTGCGGCAAAGATACTAAAGTAGTTTTCCCGCCAGACGGCTCAAGGCCGGTTTACTGCAAAACCTGCTTAAAAAAAATAAAAAAACCAAAATCCGCCTTCGCTGAAGCTACAGCGGACAAGGAAGAATCCCACGGGGTGTCTCTGGGTGAAGCTATAACTCAGCAGCCAGTTTCTTTTTCTTCCAAAAAGCCGGAGACAGAATTGAAAAAAACCAAAAGAAAGGAGATTGACGTGGAGGGGCTTAAAAAAGCTTTAGAAGAATCTTTAGACGAAAACAAAAAGGAAGGCGATGAAAACCCTTAAGGATTTTAATGTCAAAGGCAA
>CAZUVP010000013.1:0-2493 GCA_964623855.1 uncultured Candidatus Saccharibacteria bacterium
TGGCTGTTTTTGAAGAAGGAGAGCTGACTCATTTAGCTGTTTTTCCGGTTGGTTCGGCCAACATTACTAATGACATTGCCATTGGTTTAAAAACCGATGTCGATGTGGCTGAAGCCATAAAAATTGAGCGGGGCTGTTGTCTTTTTAAAGGGAAAGACAAGAAAGAAAAGATAGAAGCAGAAGACGGAGAAACTCTGGTTTTCTCTCAGAAAATGCTGGCCCGTATTATTGAAGCCAGAATGTCTCAAATTTTCGGTGAAGTCCAAAAAGAATTAAAAAAAATATCCAAACAAGGAGATTTGCCGGCTGGTATTGTTTTAACCGGTGGCGGTTCCAAAATACCTCATACAGTAGAATTGGCTAAAAAAGAATTTAAACTTCCTTGTCGGTTAGGAAAGCCGACCTGCCTTTCTGGTTTGGAAGATGGCCAAATTTTTGCTGCTGCCTGCGGGTTGGTGATAGCGCCAGGAGGCAGTCGTCCTTCTGTTCCTGGTGGCGGGTTAATAAATAAAATAAAAAACATTTTCCGAATTTTTCTTCCATGAAGAACACAACTACCAAAATTAAAGTAATAGGAGTAGGCGGGTCTGGGTCCAACGCTGTTTCCAGGATGGCAAAGTGCAATATAAAAGGAGTTGAGCTAATAGCTGTAAATACCGATGCTCAGGATTTGTCTAAGACCAGGGCTGATTTAAAGCTTAGAATCGGCAAAAAAATTACCGAGGGTTTGGGAGCCGGAATGAATCCAGAGATTGGCAGAAAGTCAGCTTTGGAAAGCCGGCAGGCAATAGACGAAGTATTAAAGGGAGCGGATATGGTTTTTGTAGCTTGTGGCTTGGGAGGGGGGACTGGAACTGGAGCTGCTCCCATAATTGCTGAAATTGCCAAAGAACAGGGCGTGCTTACTTTAGCCATAGTTACCCGGCCTTTTTCTTTTGAGGGTCAGGTTCGCCAGAAAATCGCAGAAAACGGAATTAAGAGATTAAAAGAAAGGGTAGACACTTTGGTTTCTATTTCCAATGATAAATTGCTCGCTACCTTAAGTCCTAATACTTCTTTATTGAGTGCTTTTTGGGCGTGTGATGATATATTGCGCCAGGCCGTTCAAGGGATTTCTGACTTAATCATACTGCCGGGTATTATTAACATTGACTTTGCTGATGTTAAAGCCATAATGAAAAATGCCGGCTCCGCCCTTTTCGGAGTAGGCAGAGCTCAGGGTGAGGGAAGAGCAGAAAAAGCAGCTCTGGCAGCCATTAACTCTCCGCTTTTAGATGTTTCAGTCAAGGGAGCTAAGGGAGTATTGTTTAATGTTTCTGGGGGTAAGGACATTAGTTTGTCTGAGATTGATGAAGCAGCCAAAACCATCACCCAGGAAATAAACCCCGAGGCCAGGGTGATTTTCGGAGCGGTTCAGGATGAAAAATTAAAGAAAGGAGAAATAAAAGTGACAGTAATAGCTACCGGATTTTAAGGGTTAATGTCGAAATCAAAAGTTTTTTTGCTTTTTTGCCTCTCATTTGTCGGAGGCATTTTTTTAAGTTCATTCTTGCCCGTCGGAACTTTAGTGAAGACGGGTTTGGCTATTCTCGGGATTTTATTGATTTCTGTTTTTTGGAAATATAAGAAAGCCGTTATTATTGGTTTTTTTATTTTGTTTTTGCTATTGGGCATATGGCGTCATCAGCAGGTCTTAGCGGGCATTCCTGAAATCCCGGAAGGCAATATTACTTTTACTGGCAAGGTTGTGGCGGAACCTGACATTCGCCAAACGCACACAAAACTCACAATCGCCGAAACCACAATAACAAAGGCGAAGCCTCGCTCAATTAAGGGGATGATTTTAGTGACAGCTGCAAAGTATCCGGAGTACCAATACGGCGATAAATTGAAAATTACAGGCGAGTTAAAAACCCCTCAAGTGTTTAAAGGCTTTAACTACAAAAATTATTTGCTCAAAGACGGTATTTATTCTGTAATGTATTATCCTCAGATAGAACTCCTTGGCCAGAGTAAAAGAGGCTTCGCCTCTGTTATTTATGGCGGTGTTTTAAAAATAAAAGACAGATTTAGAGAGGTGATTAATCAGAATCTTTCTCCGCCTCAAAGTTCAATTTTGGCAGCCATTCTTCTGGGAGACAAAAGGCAAATTTCCGACGAATGGAAAGAAAAACTGAACTATGCCGGAGTCAGGCATTTGACAGCGGTTTCTGGCATGCACGTAGCTATCTTAACCGCTATCTTAATGAGTGTTTTGATAGCTTTGGGTTTTTGGCGGCAGCAGGCATTTTATTTCACCATTGTTTTAATTGTTCTTTTTATTATAATGACAGGCCTCCAGCCCTCGGCCGTAAGAGCGGGTATTATGGGAGGACTTTTTCTTTTCGCTCACTATTTTGGCAGGGGCAATCTTTCTGACAGGGCTGTTGTCTTTGCTGCCAGTTTTATGTTGGCCCAAAACCCTTTACTTTTGAAACTAGACGTTGGCTTCCA
>CAZUVP010000013.1:2593-6607 GCA_964623855.1 uncultured Candidatus Saccharibacteria bacterium
TAAGTGATAAGATATAGAAATGGAACAAAAAGCCTGGATTATATCTGTAAATATGGGTTATGGCCATCAAAGGACAGCTTTCCCCTTAAAAGACTTGGCGCCAGAAGAAAGAATCATAGCTGCCAACGACTATCCCAATATTCCTGAGAAAGACAGGAAAATTTGGGATAACAGCAGGAGGTTTTATGAATTTGTTTCTAGGTTCAAAAGGGTACCTTTTATTGGTTCGGGCCTTTTTTCCATTTACAACCAGTTTCAAAGAATCCTCAGCTTCTATCCCAAAAGAGATTTGTCTAAGCCGAACTTTCTTTTAAAACAAACTTATTCTTTGATCAAAAAGGGATGGGGAGAAGACCTGATTGAAAAATTAAAAGTTAGGCCCCTGCCCTTGATATCCACCTTTTTTACGACGGCTTTCATGGCAGAATTTTTTAAATACCCGGGAGAAATTTTTTGCGTGGTCTGTGACGCCGATATCTCTAGGATCTGGGCCCCTTTAAATCCTAAGACCAGCAAAATCAAATATTTCGCTCCCACCTTCAGAGTGACAGAAAGGTTAAAACTCTATGGGGTAAAGCCAGAAAACATTTTTTTAACCGGATACCCTTTGCCAGTAGAAAATTCAGAAATATTAAAAGACGATTTAAGGTTCAGGTTTTTGAACCTTGATCCTAAAGGAAGATATCTCAAAAGATATTTGCCTTTGATTAAAAAATATCTGGGAGATTTACCTTTAAAGCCAGACCATCCTTTAACTTTAATGTTCGCTGTCGGGGGAGCTGGCGCCCAAAAAGAAATAGGGATAAAAATTGTAAAAAGTTTAAATGGGAAGATTAAAAAAGGCAAAGTGAAAATTATTTTGGTAGCGGGCATCAGAGAAAAAGTTAACCACTATTTCCAGAAAAAACTAAAAAGCATGGGGTTGGCTAGAAGCAAGAATGTTGAAATAATTTTTGAAAGAAATATTGAAGATTATTTCCAAAAGTTCAGTTGGGCTCTTAAAAAGACAGATATTTTGTGGACAAAACCTTCAGAAATTTCTTTCTATACGGCTCTGGGGCTGCCCATTATTATGTCTCCTTCTATCGGCTCTCAGGAGGACTTTAATCGGGAATGGCTTTTGGAGTTGGGGGCCGGCATGAATCAGAAAAATCCCCAGCATACCGACCAATGGCTTTTTGACCTGTTGGATTATGGCTGGTTTGCAGAGGCCGCTATGGACGGCTTTATTGAAGTAGAGAAAATGGGGAAAGAGAATATTAAGCGAATAATTCCTACCTTATGAAAAAGATTTTAAAGTTTGGACTAATAGAATCAGCTACCATTTTTTTTATTTTCTGCGGTTATCTTTTTATCGGCCAGGCTCCCCAACCAGAAAAGATTAACTGGGGAGTTAACTTTTCTCAAAAACAGGCAGAATCGCTTGGTCTGGACTGGCAGGAAACCTATTCAGCTTTGATTAGTGAGTTAGGTGCTAAAAAAATAAAAATAGCTACTTACTGGGATTTGCTGGAACCTAAAAAAGATGAATATATTTTCGAAGATTTAGATCAACAGGTTAAAGAAGCAGAAGACTCAGGCGTTGAAATTCTTTTGGCCATCGGCATGAAAACTCCCCGTTGGCCGGAATGCCATATTCCCGAATGGGCAAAGCCTTTGAATAAAGAGGAGCAACAAAAAGAAGTTTTAGAGTTAATTGAGAAAATTGTTTCGAGATACCAAGAATCGGAAACAATTAATATCTGGCAGGTGGAGAACGAACCCTTTTTTCCTTTTGGCGATTGCCCTTGGGTGGATGAAGAATTTCTGGAAGAAGAAATAAATCTGGTTAAATCTCTTGATTTAAAAAACAGGCAGGTTTTAATATCTGACAGTGGCGAAGGATCTTTCTGGTTTGCAGCTGCCAAAATGGGAGATATAGTCGGCAGCACAATGTACAAAAAAGTTTGGTTCAGGCAATTGGGGTTCTATATCCATTATCCGTTGCCCCCCGTTTTTTACTGGCGGAAGGCCAATTTAATTGATAAACTTTTTGACAAAGAAGTAATTTGTGTAGAACTCCAGGCAGAACCTTGGGGCCCAAAACTTATCCAAGATATTTCCTTGACAGAACAGGAAAAAACCATGAATCTGGAAACGTTTAAAGAAAATATTGAATTTGCTAAGAAGACCGGGCTGGATACTTTCTATCTATGGGGAGGGGAATGGTGGTATTGGCTGAAAGAAAAGGAGCAAAAGCCTGAAATCTGGCAGGAAGCTCAGAAGCTTTTCCAATGAGAAAGTTTATTGAAGAGAAAATAATAAAAAAGAGAACAGAAAGAATAATAAATCTCTTAGAAAACCTTATTGAAGAAAGAGAGGAAGTTTTGGATATTGGGGCGGGTGGTGGCTGGATAGCCAAAGAATTAGAAAAAAGGAAAAAGGTTAAAATCACCCTTTTGGATGTTACTGATTTCAACCAGACAGATTTAAAGTTAGTCCTTTATGACGGAAAAAATATACCTTTTTCCGATAATCATTTTGATACTTCGCTCTTGATTTTTGCCCTTCACCATTGCTTGGACCCTTTGAAGGTTCTAAAGGAAGCAAAGAGAGTCACTAAAGGTAAGCTTGTTGTTATTGAAGATATCCCCACTTCCTGGCTGAATAGGATTTTTCTTTGTTTCTGGGACGTCATTTCAAACTTAATTAGTATAGTAAAGCCACCGGGAGAAATTATTGCTTTTAATTTTAAAACTGTCTCCCAGTGGCAAAAAATATTTAAAGATTTGGATTTAAAATTAATCAAACAAAAAGAAGGCGAGAGAGGTAAATTAATTCGCCACGTTTTGTTTCTTTTAGAAAAATGTTAAGCATTATTATTCCCACTTTGAATGAGGAAAATTATCTCCCTTTACTTTTGAAGTCAATTAAAAAACAGAAATTTCAGGATTATGAGGTAATTGTAGCTGATGCAAATTCTAGAGACAAGACCAGAGATATCGCCAAAAAATTCGGTTGCCAGCTTACAAAAGGAGGAGGAAATCCGGCCAAGGGCAGGAATGAAGGAGCTAAAATCGCCATGGGAGATTCGCTTTTGTTTTTAGATGCAGACATTATTGTTCCGGAAGATTTTTTAGAGAAGTCTTTGGGTGAGTTTAAAAAAAGAAAGCTTGATGTAGCTTCTTTCTGTTTAATTCCCCAGACGGATAGCGGTTTTCTAAAATTCATTTTTAATTTGCTTTACAATTGGCTGATTCTTATCCTCCAAAATATTCTACCGCATGCAGCCATGGGCATTCTAGTAAAAAGAGAGGTTTTTGATAAGGTCGGCGGGTTTAATGAAGAAATAAAAATGGCAGAAGATCATTTTTTTGCTCGCCAGGCATCTAAATTCTCTAAATTTGGAATCATTAATTCAACTAAAATTTATATTACTCTCAGACGATATGAAAAAGACGGATACTTTTCTACCTATTTTAAATATTTTTTATGCGAGTTTTATATGCTTTCCGGAAAACCTGCCAAATCTGACCTCTTTAAGTATGAGTTTGACCAGTATTCCAAAAAACAAAGAAATCAGCTAAAATAGAATATTGTTATGGACCTTTACGAGCCGCCAAAATTTAGTTTTCCCAAATTCAAATTTCCCAACATTATAAAGAGTAAGATTTTTTGGTTTGTTGTTTCTACTGTTTTTATTTCCTCTATTTTTGGATTTCTGGCAGGGTTGGTATCTGGCAGTTATTTTTATTTGGAAATAAAAGATTATCTTTCCGATATCAACATTGAACTTCCTGGAGTGACAAAAATAATTGAAAAAGAATATGTTCCTCAGACTACCCAGGAGCAGGCCATTATAAAAGTGGTAGAAGATTATTCGCCAGCCGTGGTAAGCATTATTGTGACCAAAGACGTCTCTATTATTGAACAGTATTACTACAATCCATTTTACTTTCAAATTCCCCAATATCTCCAACAGGGAACCGAGAAAAAAGAAATTGGTGGAGGTTCCGGTTTTTTGGTTTCCAAAGA